>JBHHUI010000333.1:0-4221 GCA_046753805.1 Anaerolineales bacterium | reverse complement strand
CCCACGGCCGACCTGCGCATCATCCCCAAAGCCGGCCACTGGCCGCACTTCGAGACGCCCGACGCTTCTCGCCGCCACATCTCGGCCTTTTTGGGGCTGCCCGTCGTCGGGTCGGCGCTGCTCGAACCCGGCGATGAAGAATTGGCCCGTATCGACGAGGCGGCGCAGTTCCTGGCGCATTCCGACGTGGGCAATAATCTAAATCAGGCGCAACGCTCCCGGCTGGCCGCGCAGTTTCGCGGCCGCACGCTGGCCCCCGGCGAGCACCTGGTACACATCCGCGAGGCGGGCAACGAATTGTACATCGTGCAGGAAGGCACTGTCGAAGTCTGGCAGGACCCGGAGAAGCCGGTGGACGAAGCGACAAACTTGCGCCGCGTGGCAACGTACACACCCGGCCAGTTGACGGGCGAACTGGCCATGCTCGATGGAGGCGTGCGCAGCGCCGACCTGCGCGCGGGGCCGGAAGGCGCCCGCATTCTCTCGCTGTCGCGCGACCGACTGCAGGCGCTGGCGGAGGATGACTCCGCCCTTGGCTCGCGCCTGTTGTGGAACATCGCCACGACCATGGCGTTGCGGGTGCGATTCATTTTGTGGCAAATGCGCCGGGCCGAGCAGCAACGGTCGGGCGCAGGGCAGCGGCCGGACGACGCGCCCCTCCAATCGGGCAGCTCCAACCCTGACGATTGACAATTCCTCGCACCTTGATACCATAGGCGCTCCGGGCCGCGCGCCGAAACATCCCCGCCCGACCCGTGTTATATTCTTTGACTGGGTAGCACAATTCGCCACAGGAGATCATGTATGCGACGTGTCGTTGTCACCGGACTCGGTACTGTCAACCCTTTAGGCCTTTCTACAAAAGAGTCGTGGGAAAACTGCGTAAACGGCGTGAGCGGGGTTGGACCCATCACGCACTTCGACGCATCCGAATGGCTGGTAAACATAGCTTGCGAAGTCAAGGACTTTGATCCGGCCAATTACATGCGGCCGCCCGAAGTACGGCGACGCGATCGGTTTGAACAACTCGCCACGGCTGCCGCACAGGAAGCGCTCGCGGATTCCGGGCTGGAGATTACCGAGGAGAATGCGCCGCGCGTCGGCTCGATTGTCAGCTCGGCGATTGGCGGGTTGGGGACCATCCAGAATGCGGCCTTTATCTTGGAAAACACGGGGCCGCGCCGCGTCAGCCCGTTTGTGATCCCGATGCTGATGCCCAATGGCGCGAGCGGGCTCATCTGCATCGACACGGGCGCAAAAGGCCCGGCGCTCTCGGTCGCCTCGGCCTGCGCCTCCGGGGCCGACGGGATCGGGTTGGCATGGCGGCTGATTCGCGGCGGCGAGATCGACGCGGCGTTTGCCGGCGCGTCGGAGGCGACCATCTGTCAGGTGGGGGTGGCCTCCTTCGACCGCCTGGGCGCCATGAGCCGCCGCAACGACGACTATTCCATGACGCCGCAGCCGTTTGACAAGCACCGCGACGGCCTTGTCATGGGCGAAGGCGCGGCCATCCTGATCCTCGAAGAATACGAACACGCGCGCGCGCGCGGCGCGAAGATCTACGCCGAACTGGCCGGGTACGCCGCCACCGCCGATGCGTTCCACATTACTGCGCCCCACGGAGAAGGCGCCGGCGGCGCAGCCGCAATGCGGCAGGCGATTGACTCAGCCGGGCTTAATATCGAGGAGGTCGACTACATCAACGCGCACGGCACCGCCACACCCCTGAACGATTCATCAGAGACGCGTGCGATCAAGACTGCCTTCGGCAAGCGTGCGTACGACGTTCCAATCTCTTCGACGAAGTCGATGACCGGGCACATGATGGGCGCGACCGGCGCGCTCGAGGCCATATTCTGCGCAGAAGCCATCCACAACGGCGTCATTCCGCCTACAATCCATTACGAAACGCCTGATCCAGAGTGTGATCTCGACTACGTGCCGAATGAAGCGCGCGACGCGGATGTGCGCGTCGCCATCAGCAACGCCTTTGGTTTTGGCGGCCACAACGCCGTTCTGGTATTGAAGAAGATCGCATGACCTCATCGCTGGATGCGCTCCAAACGAAACTTGGGGTGCACTTCGACAATCCCTCGTTATTGCTCCGTGCGCTGACACACCGCTCGTACTTAAACGAACACCCGGACTTCCCGGTCGACAATGAACGGTTGGAGTTCCTGGGGGACGCTGTGCTGGGCTACATCACAGCGGACGTGCTCTTCCATCGCTACCCCGAGATGGCGGAAGGCGAGTTGACGCGCCTGCGTGCGGCGCTCGTGCGGACAGAACAAT
The DNA here is from genome assembly GCA_046753805.1 of Anaerolineales bacterium. Classification (GTDB taxonomy): domain Bacteria; phylum Chloroflexota; class Anaerolineae; order Anaerolineales; family JBHHUI01; genus JBHHUI01. The sequence continues at coordinate 1,929 of JBHHUI010000333.1, read as the reverse complement.
TGGCGGACCTGGCGCGCCGCTTCAACGTGGGACAGCACTTGCGCCTGGGCCGTGGCGCGGCGGAGGGCGGCGGTCGCGAACGCCCTTCACTCCTGTGCGACGCATTCGAGGCGATTATCGGCGCGCTGACTATTGATGGCACGATTGCTGCAGTCCGCACATTTCTCGAGCCGCTTATCGGGCCGCTAGCCGAACACATCATCGCGGAACAGACGCAGGTAGATAGCAAGAGCCTGTTGCAAGAGTGGGCGCAGGCCGCCCTCGGCCAGACGCCTATCTACCACACAACCGCCGAATCGGGACCTGATCACGCGAAAGAGTTCACGGTCGAAGTCTGTATCGGCGACCGCCGATACGGCGTCGGCACCGGCATGAGCAAACAGACCGCCGCGCAGGCTGCCGCCCGGGCCGCCCTCGCAGCGGCGGGCGTCTCTTGACGCGGCTGCTCGTCACAGGCGCGGCCGGCTATCTCGGCCGTCGCATCATTCACTACACCGGCGGCCAGGAATTCGTGGGCCGCACCGCGCATCTCCCACCCGGCGGATGGCAGGTCGTCGGCGCATACCATCGCGCCGCCCCGCCGGACGCGCCCGTGAATTGCGCATACATTCAGGTCGACCTGCGCGACGCAGCGCAGGCATCGCTCCGGTTCGCGCAGGCCCAACCCGATATCGTCATTCACACCGCCGGCTCCAATCAGTCGCCGGAGCAAGTCGCCGCCATCGAACCGATGTCACACACGCTCACGTTGCTGTGCGCCGAGTCGGGCGCACGTCTGATCCACGTTTCGACGGACATGGTGTTTGGCGGCGACGCCGCCCCCTACGCGGACGAGGCTGCGCCCGCGCCCCTGCACCCCTACGGGGAAGCGAAAGCGCGGGCGGAAGACATCGTCCGTTCACGCTGCCCGGCGGCCGCCATTGTGCGGCCATCCCTCATCTTCGGGCTGCAGCCGCTCGATCACCAGACAAGATGGCTGCTCGACGGCATTGAAGCGGGGACGCCCGTGCGCTTGTTCACCGACGAATACCGCTGCCCGATCTGGGTAGATAATCTGGCGGTCGCGCTGCTGGAACTGGCAACGCTCGATTACACCGGGCCGCTCAATCTGACGGGGCCGCAACGGCTGAACCGCTGGGAGTTCGGGATGAAATTGCTCTCCGCCTTGAGGCTGGAACCGGGCGACATGGTGCGGCCAGCCACTATTGCGGAGAGCGGCCTGACCCGGCCGGCCGATCTCACGCTGGATGTTTCACGCGCGCAGGCGCTGCTGCGGACGCCGCTGCTTTCGGTGGATGAAGCGTTGGCGGTGTTCGGACGGCCGACGACGAACCGCTGACCGCCGATGCAGTGGCCCAGGGAGCACAGCGGTCGGCCGTCAGCCGTCGGTGGTCTTGACGCTCCCTTGCTACCGCTTACAATAGCAGCCCCGGGGCAGTGGCGGAATTGGCATACGCAGCTGACTTAAAATCAGCCGTCCTCGGACATGTGGGTTCGAGTCCCACCTGCCCCACTTCGACAACCTGTGCTATACTAGTTTTTGGAAGGTGCCATCAAGTCCGAAAACCGTGATGATGTCACGGAAACTCTTTCGAGGGTAGCCTGCAAGGGCGTAGGGCTTGAGGCATTTTTCATTTCTGGAAGTACCCTCGGAAGTGAAAGTGCCAAATCGAAAAATGCTTTTGGCTTCGCGCCGTCTGCTGTTGCAGGTTGACGAGGCCGGCTTTCTGAGCGATATGTTCCGCCAACAGCACTTTGCTTCGCTTCGCCCCGGTTCTTGTGTGCGCCCCGTTCATCTCATAGCCAATCGCTCCCATCAACACATCAGCAATCTGAATCAGGTCGCTATCTTTCGAGTCAGTCGCCTGGATGTTGCGCACCGGTCGGTGCGCGAAACCGTACTTCTTTCGCAACCCATTGTTGAGAATG
>JBHHUI010000332.1:0-4228 GCA_046753805.1 Anaerolineales bacterium | reverse complement strand
ACACGCATTAGAATCAAAACCGGGGAGCGGCGTGTGCGCCGTTCCCCGGCGCTTTGGCGGGCCTCAAGTCGCCGAGGTGACAGTCACTTCCAAAGTGACTGTCACCTGCGCGCCCGCATTCTCGTCGTCGCTGCGGGGGGCGCGCTCCTAAGATGACCGGCGCTTTCGCCGCCCGAATGAATGCGGCGTGGTTTGAAAGTGCCGGTCACCTTATCATCACCAGTTGCCCGCGCCTCCAATTTGTAGTAAGACTCTCTTGCTGCCAGATGCAACGCACTCCTGCTCTGAGCCTTCACCCTGAACCTGTCGCAGGGGGAGCCGAAGGGTCGGAAGTGCATCAGCACCTTTACGTTTCAGATAAGGAGGTGTCACCATGCGCCCCAACCTCACCCTATTCGCGCTGCTCGTGCTGATCCTCGCAGCCTGCGGCGGCGGCGCGCCCGCACCGACCGATACCCCGCCACCCCCGTCGCCGACCGATACCCCCGTTCCGCCCACCGACACGCCCGTACCGCCGACGGACACCCCGGCGCCCACCGATACGCCCGAACCGACGCCGACCGACACGCCCGTACCCACGCCAACCGAATTCGCCGGCGGCGGATTCATCGTGTTTACCTCCAACCGCGCCGGGGATGGCACGTTCAATCTCTGGCGCATGGACACAGATGGCTCCAATCTGGCGCAAATCACAACCGATTTCGGTGAAGCCGTGTTCGCGGACATCTCGCCCGACGGCAGCCGGATTGCCTTCTCGTCCATGGATACCGACACGTGGTTAATCTACTTGACTGATGCTGACGGCTCGAACCTGGAGCAGTTCACCGACTTCAGCAGCGCGGTCTCCGACTGGTCGCCCGACGGCAACGGCCTGATCTTCAACTCCGACCACGACGACGAGCCAGTGGACACCCCAGACATCTGGGCCATGAACCTGGACGGCACGGGCCTGGTGGAATTGCTCGACGAGCCGCCCACCGCCGACTTCAATCCCCAATGGTCGCCGGACGGCAGCCAGGTTCTATTCGTATCGGACCGCACCGGCAACTTTGACCTGTTTGTGATGGACGCAGACGGGTCGAACATCGTGCAACTCACCGATGACCCAGGCAGGGATTTCGAGGCGCGCTGGTCACCGGACGGCGGCCGCATCGCGTTTGCGTCCGACCGCGCCGGTACCCAAGACATCTGGCTGATGGAAGCTGACGGCGGGAACCTGGTGCAGCTCACCGACTTCGCTGGCATCCAGGACGACCCGGCCTGGTCCCCGGATGGTCAGTACATCGTATTCGGGTCGGACCACGGCGGCCAGTGGGACCTGTGGCGCATCAGCGTGGATGGCGCCGATCTCGTACAAATCACCGACGACGAGTTCCTCGACTTCTTCCCGGATTGGTGACGCGCACGCTGTCCCCATTGCGCCCACATTCTCCTTTTCGTTGAGCGTGGGCGCGCTCCTAAGGTGACCGGCACTTTCGCCGCCCGAATATCTGCGCCGCTGTATTAGAGTGCCGGTCACCTTGACATTCAGTGCACGACCCGCGACGTGTCTTGACAAAGGAGTCCACTATTCTGGCGATGACCATAGTTTCGGCTTAGAATCTGAGAGGGGTTGACTATGTCACGCATCACACTGTGCACAATGCGTTCCGCAGGTGTAGCGCTTCTGCTCCTGACCTCGCTGGTACCCGTCCTCGCCCAAGAACCCTCCTTCACCGAAAACTTCGACGACCCTGCTCTCCCTGGCTGGGAGCACTCCCCCGGCGTTTCCGTCGAAGACGGCGCGCTGCGCGTCGAGCCGGGCAACTTCGCCTTCCACGGCGGCGAGTGGGGCGACCTGGCGCTCTCCATGCGTGTGCGACGCCTGGCAGAAGGCGCGCTGGTCGTTAGTTACCGTGCAAGCGAGGCGGGAACCTACCATGTGCTGCTTGGCGCTGATCTGCTTGCGCTGCAACGCGAAGCGGGCGGTGTGGTCGTCGAACTAGCAGCCGCAGCCCTCCCCCCCGAAATCGGGGGGGACCGAGGGGGGGTGGGGGAATGGCTTCCGCTTGGCGTGAGCGCGACGGGCGCTGAACACACGGTTACAGTAAACGGCGAGCCTGTGTTAACCGTCTCCGATCCCGATCCGCTGCCGCCGGGCGGCATTGGCTTCGAAGCGCTCGAAGCAGTTGGCGAGTTTGACGACCTGGAATTGATCAGCAGCAGCGCCGCGCCGCTCGAACCCGAATCCGAGCCGCCGGTGGAGACGCAGGCGCCGGTCGGCGGTCAGCCGTCGTCTGGCCTCCCCGCTTTCCAATCCACGCCCTGGGTCTACACCGGCGGCCCATCCGGCGGCCTGGGCTACGATATCCGCATGGACCCTCGCAACCCAGACGTCATGTACGTCACCGACGCCTGGGCGGGCGCATTCAAAAGCACGGACGGCGGCGCGACCTGGGCCCCCATCAACAACGGCATCACCGCCCGCGTTGGGCCATCGAACGACGGTTTCCCCGTCTTCAGTTTGACGATTGACCCCAACAATCCCGATACCCTCTGGGCGGGAACCCAATTTGGTGGCGGCGTCTTCCGCAGCGACGACGCTGGGGCGAATTGGCGTTCGATGAGCAACGGCATCCTCGAACGCGCGCTGACGATCCGCGGCTTTAGCGTGCAACCCGGCAATTCTGACGTGGTCTATCTGGCGGGCGAAATTTCGTCCTGGGAATGGAACAACGAAGTACCGCTGCCCGGCCTGGGCCTGGATATGACCAAAGGCGCGATCTACAAAACGCTGGACGGCGGCCGCAACTGGGCGCGCATCTGGTATGGCGACAACCTGGCGCGCTATGTTTGGATTCACCCCAGCGATCACAACTTGCTATTTGCCTCCACCGGCATCTTCGACCGTGAGGCTGCCAACAGCAACCCGGATACCGGCGACCCCGGCGGCGTGGGTATCCTGCGCTCCCGCGACGGCGGCGCGACGTGGGAGACGCTCGGCGTGCAGAACGGTATCGACGCCGACGAACTTTACTTCGGCAGCTTGTACATGCACCCGCAAAACCCGGACATCTTGCTTGGCGCGGCCGGCAACGACCCCTATACGCGGCATCTGGGGCGCGAGATTGGCGCAATCTACCGCACGCAGGACGGCGGCGAATCCTGGGAGCGCGTTTTAAGTCTGCCCAACGCCAGCGCGGTCGAGATTTGCGAGCGCGATCCAAACGTGGTCTACGCCGCCTCGATGAGCCTTTTCTACCGCAGCGACGACGGCGGCCAGACCTGGCAGCAACCCAGCGCCTACCGCAGCGACAACGAAGACAGCGCCGTGCAACAAACCGGCGAAGGGCTTTGGGGGCCGCCGGGCGTCGTGGCCGGGTTCCCCATTGACATGCAATGCGACCCGCGCGACGCACAGCGCATCTTCGTCAACGCTTACGGCGGCGGCAATTTCCTCAGCACGGACGGCGGCGCGACCTGGGCCGACTCAAGCCAGGGCTACACCGGCGCGTTGATGCGGCAAGTGGTCGTCGCCCGCGACAATCCTGCGCTTGTGTATGCCACCGCGCGCAGCGGCGTCTTCCGCAGCGCCGACGGCGGTGGAACCTGGATCGGCCTCTCGCGCGGGCCGGCGCGCGCCATGGAGGCCTATGGTCTGGCCGTCAATCCCCGCGACTCGCAACACGCTATCGCCGTCATCGGCGACGCCGGGTCAGCCCCCAAAATCACCACCGACGGCGGCCAGACCTGGCAGGAGGCCGACGTCAGCCAGTGGGCTGCACCGGGGCCGGGCGACCTGGCCCTGCAAATCGCCTTCTCCCCCACAGACGCGCAGCGCGTGCTGGCGCTCCCCGGCGACTACGACTGTTGGGCGCGGGGCGAATGCGAACCGGGACGCGGCCTTGTGCTCTCCTCCGACGGCGGCGAAACCTGGCTGCAGTCCGGCCTCGCCGCCGGCATGGCGCTCGACCTGGCCTTCTCCCCGGACGGCGGCGCTTACCTCGCCGTCTATCCGGGCGACCTGTACCGCTCCGCCGATGGCGGACAAAATTGGGCGCTGGTCGCCCAGAACCTGGCTGCCGGCGTCGAACTCGCCGGCCGCGACCCGGATATGCCCGGCGCGGCGCTGACCGCCCTCGCGGTGGACGCCCAGAAACCGGAGCGCCTTTACGCGGGCTTCTTCCGGGGCGCAATTATGCTCAGCCAGGACGGCGGCGCGACCTGGCAAGCCTCCTCGTCCGGGATG
>JBHHUI010000331.1:0-4232 GCA_046753805.1 Anaerolineales bacterium | reverse complement strand
CGGATCAGGACGTGGGCGCGCCGGGCAGCCTCCAACGCAGACTCGGCGGATTCGAGCTGTGCGCGGGCGCGGGCTACATCGGCGTCGGAGGCGAGCAGCGCGTCGATTTCGGCCAATCGGCGCCGGTGCGCATCCAGTTCGGTGTCAATGCGTTGCACCTTAAAGAGATTGGCGGCGCTGCTCATGGCCGGATTATAGCATCGGGCATGTGGATGCAAAACTACAGCGAGCGGTGGCGGGCGGCCTTATCTTGACCGAAGACGCTTCGTCCTTTAGAGTCGCCGGAGTCGAGGAATGATGAAACTGAGGACATTACCGATTGTGTTCGGGGCAGCGCTGTTGAGTGCAGCCTGTTCGGGCCAGAGCGCCGAGACTCCGCCTCTGTCGGAATCACCGACCGGCCTGTCGGACCTTCAGATCGCTGTTGCCAGCGCTGACTTCGAGACGGGCGCGCCGCGTGTGCCGCTGATCCTGTTCAATGGCACGGAACGCGTCGCAGATGTCCAGAGCCTGCAAATTGCGACGTTCGATCTGGCGGGCGGAACGCCGACCGCCACTGGCTGGAGCGGCGCCGCCGAAAATTTCAGCGATTACGAAGTGCCATACTGGGTGGTGTATCCGGAAATCCCGGCGGCTGGATACTGGGGCCTGTCGGCAAACGTTGCGCTGGCTGACGGGTCGCATGTGCAGGCGCAATTTGTAATCGAAACGGTGGCGGAAGCGCCGGGACCGCAGCCCGGCGATCCGGCGCCGGCCAGCTACAATCGCACGCTGGCGACCGAGCGGGACATCGCGCTGCTCAGTTCGGCGTTCGAGCCGGTTCCGGCGCTATACGAACAAACGGTGGCCGACGCATTGGCGACCGGCCGGCCGACCGTGGTGGCATTCTCCACCCCGGCGTTTTGCCAGACTCAACTGTGCGCCCCGGTGCTCGACAGCGTAGAATCGGTTTACGCTGACTTCGGCGACCGCGCGAACTTCATCCACATCGAGGTCTACAAAGATTTTGAAACGTTCGAATTTGCGGATGAAATGACGGAATGGGACTTGAATTCGGAGCCGTGGGTCTTTCTCATCGACGCGGACGGCGCTGTGGCGGCGCGATTCGGCGGACCGCTTTCTCCGCGCGAACTAACCGCCGCGTTGCAGCCGCTGCTCGATTGAACGTCCGGCGCGTGCGGTATCTGCTGGCGGTGAGCTTGGCGCTGGCGATCGTCTTACCGGGTGGGCGCGCGGCTGCGCACGCAATGCTGGTACGGGCCGAACCGGCGGCCGGTACGGGCCACACGCTCCCACCGACGGAAGTGCGTCTGACGTTTGACACGCCGCTGCGGGAAGGCAGCGGGATCCAAATCTTCAAAGCGGCGTTTGAGCCGGTCGCCGGCGTCGAGGCGAGTATCAGCCCGGACAATCCGCTGCAGCTCATCGCTATGCTGCCGGAACTGGCCGCAGGCGACTATACGGTGCAATGGACTGCGGTCGCCGAGGATGGCGACGAGACAAGTGGGAGTTACTCGTTTCGCGTCTTCGAGCCGGAGGCGACGATCCTCCGTGGCTGGTGGGTCGTAACGGTGGTCGCCGCGCTGCTGGCTACGACCTGGGTACGCCGCGCCCACCAACTGCGGCGCGACCGGGGCGACGCGGAATGAGGCCGCCGCGACTTGCAAGGTTTCGCCCTCGCGCGTTGCGCGAAGAGCTGCGTGATAGCGTCGCAGGTTGGAGCGAGGCCACCTGCGGTAGAATCCGGCCCGGAGGCCTTCTACACATCCGACCATGAATCGTAAACAACTGCTTCGATTAGGCATGTTCCAGTTTACCGCCGGGGCGCTCTCGGTCTTGTTTCTCGGAGTGCTCAACCGGGTGTTGCGCGTCGAACTCGGCCTGGACCTTTTTCTCGTCACGCTCTTGATCGGTGGCGGGCACTACCTGGGCGCGCTGGTCGCGATTCCGTTCGGTTATTATTCGGACCGCTATCGCGTGGCCGGATACCGGCGGACGGCGCACATCATTATCGGCGCCGTCGTCGCGACGGCAGTGCTGGCAGGGTCGCCGTGGGTGGCGGTGTGGCTCGCCGGCGAGCCGACAACGCCGCGCATTGCAGCCGCCTTTGCCTACTTCTTGCTGGAAGGTATTTCCACGTTTATCGCCGGCACGGCCTACCTGGCCCTCATCACAGACCGCACTGCCGAAGCAGAACGCGGCCGGGCGACCGGGGTGGTGTGGACGCTGCTGATGGTCGGGATCATCGTTACGGGCGTCAGCGCCGGAACCGCAATGGGCGAATACGAATTCGGCCGCTTCGCAGCCTTGTTCGGGGCTAGCGCGCTGATCGCCGTCGCGCTCATCTTGTTCGCGCTATGGCGGCAGGAACCGCGCGTGTTTGAGCCGCTCTCTATTTCCACCGCGAGTCTGCGCGCGGCGCTGAAGATGGTGATCCAGAGCCGGCAATCACGTTGGTTTGCGGCCTTCCTGTTGGTGAGCATGTTCTCTTATTTTATGCAGGACGTCATCCTGGAACCGTTCGGCGGTGAGGTATTCGCCCTGTCGCCGAGCGCAACGACGCGCTTCAACGCCTACATGGGCGTGGGCCTGATTCTGGGCATGCTGTACGGCGGCGTGCGTCTCATTCCCCAGCGTGGCAAACGCTGGGTCACGGCGCTGGGGTGTTGGATCATCGTCGTGGCATTCGCGGGTCTTGCGGCCAGCGGCTTCTTCCAGAATGCACGCCTGCTACCGCTAGTCATCGGCGCGCTCGGCTTGGGCGCTGGATTCTTCACTGTGGGCGCCGTCGCACTCATGATGGACATGACTTCGACAGCTCACACGGGTTTATTTGTGGGCGCATGGACCCTCGTGCAGGCGTTAGCAAAGGGGCCGGCCTCGCTCGTGGGCGGGGCGCTGCAAAGCAGCCTGGTCTCGTTAGGCGTCGTTCCCGGGGTGGCCTATGGAGCGGTGTTTGCTTTTGAGGCCACCGGAATGTTGATCGCGATTGCGATTCTGAGTCGCGTGGCCGTGCGCGGGTTCCAGCGTGAAATCAACTCGTTCGGGGCGCTGGCCGCCGAAGCAATCGATTGAGCCGCATCAGCGGCGCGAATTTGACGATGGGGGCCAACATCCCCACAGCTCCAAGCTCCCGCTAATTTGTTCAACCCTGCCTGTTTGGCGCTATTTCACGTTTTTGGCCGAAAGGTGACTGGCACTTGAGCATCAAAGAATCTGTCCGGTTTTACGCTGGCGGCAGCGACTTATGTTGACCAAAGTGCCAGTCACCTGAAAATTGACATCGTGAAATGCTCCTCTGTCCATAGTACGGGTTGAACGATCGCCGCGCAGCGGGTAAGCTTGCTCTCATGAAGCCTGCTGCGCGAATTTCACGGCGCGAATGGATGTTGGTTGCGATTGCATCGTTCGCCGTTGCTGCGCTCGCCTCCGCGCCATACGTCATCGCCCGCCGCAACGCGCCGTCTGGCATGGTCTTCAGTGGAGCGCTGGTTAGCGCGCAGGACACCAATTCGTATTTTGCCAAAATGCGTCAGGGATTCGACGGCGCGTGGCTCTTCCGGTTGCCGTACACAGTTGAACCGCAGCGCGGAATCTTTTTTTTTACGCTCTATTTGGGGCTGGGACATGTGGCCCGTATTCTCCACGCGAGCATTATTACACTGTTTCATCTGGCGCGGTATGTCGGCGGCGTCGTCCTGCTACTTACGCTCTTCCGGCTGATCGCGGCGCTGACGGATGATCCGCGCGCGCGCCGCTGGTCGTTTGCGCTGGCCTCCCTGGGCAGCGGGCTTGGCTTCTACGCGCTGCTGTTCGGGCATGGCGCTTCCATCGACCTCACAGTGCCCGAAGCCAACTCGTTCTATTCGATGATGGCTAACCCGCATTTCCCGCTATCCGCTGCCGCCGCCGTCTGGGGGTTGCTGTCCGTGTTTCGCCCCGGAAAACACACGATGGGACGCTGGGCAGTGATCGTAGTTGCCGGCGCGCTGCTCGTGCAGTGGTCGATGGTGCTGGCGCCCGGGCTGTGGGCGGCGCTTGGTACCGGGTTGTACATCGAATACCGGCGCGGGCGTGCGGGTCGGGCTGAGCGCTTCCGGCCAGTGGCGCTGCGCGGAACCGCATTGGCTGGCGTGACGCTGGCTGGGGTGGGCGTGTATTTCGCAATCGCGCAGCGCGACCCGGTGCTGGCGGCGTGGACGGCGCAGAATGTGACGCCGTCGCCGCCTGTC
>JBHHUI010000330.1:0-4249 GCA_046753805.1 Anaerolineales bacterium | reverse complement strand
CCCGGAAACCGGCGCGCTGTGGGTGACAAACAATGGCCGGGACCTGCTCGGAGACGACTTGCCCCCCGAGACGATCTACGTGGTGCAGGAAGGGGTGGATTATGGCTGGCCATATTGCCACAGTGGTTGGCTGGTCGATCCCGAATTCGGCTTCAACGGCGCGTGTGACGGCGTGCCAGCCCCCGCCGTCGAGATGCAGGCCCACTCCGCCCCGCTGGGCCTGGCGTTCTACACCGGCGCGGCATTCCCGGATGAATATCACGGCGACCTGTTCGTCGCCTTTCACGGCTCGTGGAATCGCAGCATCCCGACCGGTTACAAGGTGGTGCGTATTCCCATCCGGGACGGCGCAGTAAACGGCCCGGCGGAAGACTTCGCTACCGGCTGGCTGGACGAGACCACCGATGAGGTTTCGGGGCGACCCGTCGGCGTGGCCGTCGGCCCGGACGGCGCGCTGTATGTCAGCGACGACAAGGGCGGCTTTATCTACCGCATTGCGTATGCGCCCTAGATATCTGCTGGCGGCGGGGTTCGTCGCCATCGCGGCGGGCGTTTCCGCGTGCATCCAGGCACGCGCGCCGGTAACGGTTGTCATCACCATCGTCGCACCGACCGAACAGTTCGGAACGTACGTGCCGGTTGCAGTCGTTCCCGCGACCATTACGCCGCAGTTTGCAATCACGGCGACGGCTGTGCCGGCCACCATCGCGGCGGCCGCGCCCACCAATTCTCCGCCGGCAGTGACGCCGCAGTTGCCGTCGACGACCGCGGCCCCCGTCACGCTATCGCCAGTCGCAACAACCGCGCCGCCGACGGCAGCGCCCGCCGCAACATCGACGGTCGTACCCGCATTCTCGGCCTCGAACCCGGCGGTCACGCGCGATAACGATGTGACCGGACCGGTGGACACGACCACGGTCAGTTACGGGCTGCAGCAGGTCAGCAGCGGCATTTCACAGCCGGTGGCAGTAACCCATGCCGCCGATGGCTCCAACCGGCTCTTCATCGCAACCCAGGCCGGAAAGATTCTCGTGTTCGACAATGGCGTCATGGCCGGCGCGCCCTTCCTGGATATCTCACAGAAAGTGATCGAGCCGGGCAACGAGCAGGGTTTTCTGAACCTGGCCTTTCACCCGGACTTCGCCGCGAACGGGCTTTTCTACGTGTACTACGTCACGCCCGAATTGAATGCGGTTGTCGAGCGTTACACAGTTTCGGCCGACCGCAACGTTGCCGACGCGGCCTCCGGCCGCGTGCTGCTGAGCGTGCCGCAGACGGACGGCACACACAATGGGGGCGGCTTCGCGTTCGGGCCGTTCGATCATTACTTGTATATCGGCGCGGGCGATGGCGGCGGCCACCACGATCCGGAGAACTACGCTCAGCGCACCGACGCACTGCAGGGCAAGGTGTTGCGCCTCGACGTGGACGGCGGCGACCCGTACGCGGTACCGCAGAGCAATCCGTTTCTGACGCGCTCAGACGGATCATTGCCGGAAATCTGGGCGATGGGTTTGCGCAATCCATGGCGCATTACCTTCGATCGCGCGCGGGGCGACCTCTGGATTTCCGATGTGGGAGAGGAAAACACCGAAGAGGTGAACTTCCAGCAGGTATTCAAAGGCGCCGGAGACAATTTCGGTTGGTCGCTGATGGAGGGCTTCTCGTGCTACCTCGGACGGCCTTGCGAAAGCGTGTCCGGCCTAACGCCGCCGCTATGGCGCTACTGGCACGAGGAGCAGCGCTGCGCCATCATCGGTGGATATGTTTATCGCGGCCCGTCACTACCCGGCCTGACGGGCGCGTATCTGTTTGGCGACTTTTGCACCGGCGAAATCTGGGCCATGCGATTCAACGCCGCCGGCGACGGCTTTGACCGCAGCCGGTTGTTGCGTTCCGGTTTGAACATCACCTCGTTCGGCGAGGACGAGTCCGGTGAGGTGTACGTGGTGACCCTTGACGGCAGCCTGTACCGCCTAACAGCCAACTAGCCGGACCACCAGCACGCGCCCCGCTCCCACGAGCGCGCTGGCAGCGCAAGAGGGGAATCAAGAAGACGGCTCGGCGGCGCGCGCCAGCAATTCCTGGGCGCGTACGTCCAGCGGTTCCAATGCCAGCGCACCCTGTGCGATGGTCGCGGCTTGCGCCCGCATACCCGCGTCAAATTCCCGTTCGGCAAGCGCGAGATGCGCGCCCGCGAGCGAGCGCACGTATTCCACCTGCCCCGGATCGCGCAAGACCGCGCGCGAGTACTGCTCCGCCGCAACATCCAACCGGCCCGCACGTTCGGCAAGCTGCCCGGTCAGATACGACGCGTCGGCAGACATCGCGCGGAGCGTTGTGAAGACACCTGTTACAGCCAGCACCAACGCGCCAGCCAACGCCGCTCGCTTCAGGAGCCACCTTGTACGACCTACGGTCCTTGCCCCGCCGGACAGCGCGACCCCCAAAAGCAACCAGAGCACCACATCTGTCCCTACCGAGCCCGGATTAAATCCCCGGTCGATTAATCCCGCAGCCAACCCAGCGGCGGGCGCGAACACGCGCATCATGCGGGACGACGACGATTCGGTCCCGGCCGCTGCGGCCGAACGCCAGAGCGCGGCAACGACGGCGCTGATGAACAAGACCGCGGCCGGCCACCCGCTCTCGATAGCGAGTTCCAGCGGCAAGTTGTGGGCGCGGTCCCAGTATTGCGACTGGAGCACGTCCGAATCACCGGCGGCGGCGGACGAATACACGGCCAGATCAAACGTGGCCGGACCGTAACCGAGCCACGGCTTCTCGAGGGAGACTTCAACCGCCACACGCCACACTTCCAACCGGGGCGCGACCGTCTCGCGCGGCGGAAATGCAGTTGCGTCCAGATTACTCAACACGCGCGCCGAGTCCGGTCTCGTCAGTCCCAAGAGCAGCGGCGCTGCGCAGAAAGCCGCGCCCGTGAGCGCGCTGGCCGTTCGGAATGCCGACTGGCCCCACGAATGTCGCAGTAGCCACGGCAGCCCGGCGACCAAGCCGACCCCAGCGAGCAAGGCCAGCAGTCCGCCGCGCGCGCCGCTGATGACGACGACCAATACTTGCCCGGCGATCAACATCCCGACCAGACGCCGCGCGCGCCCGCGCGTGGCGGCGAGCCGGGCAACCGTCAACGGAGCCGCCAGCGCGAGATACCCTGCCAGCAGCGGCGAGTTTCCGAAGGTCGCGAAAATCGGGCGGAAGTCGGTGTCCCAGCCCACGGGGTCCAGGCGGGCGGCCTGCAGGAGCGCATACGCAACGACTGGAATACTTCCCAGCACCAGCGCCCGTCGCACGTATTCGGCGATCGGCGCGCGGCGAGCCAGTTGCGCTACTACTAGCGCGAGCGCAACTTGAAGCGCAGTCGTGCCGACGCCATTGCGCCATTCATAAGTCCCGCCCCAGCTGCGTTTTGCGGATATTGAAGCAACGGCGGCGGCGAGCTGCCAGGCCAGCCAGGCCCCGATCAGACCCCATGCGACTGCGCGATAGCGCGAACCGGCGCCGCCGCCGCTAGTGTCGGCAGCGCTGCGCCCGCGAATAAGGACGACAATTACCAGCACCGCAACGCTGAACTGAAGGACGAGCAGCTTGGGGAGCGCGAACGCGAGATTGAGCGCCGGAAGCACGGCGAGAGGCACGCCGATAGCGGCCAGCGCAAGCCCGAGCGGCTCCATGCGATGGAGAGTGGACGCTCCCCGTCCGGAGGCGAAAGAACTAATCTTCGTCGAGGGAATGGCGGCTCAGGCTATAGGTCAGTCCGAAGGCGACCACGAGCGCAGCCACCAACAGATTCGAAGCCGTCCGTGGGCCGTCGGAGCGCCGCGCCGAAGTTGTTGGTTCCTGCGGCTGCTCATTGCCGGGCTCTATTTGCGGTTGATTGTGATCGGGGTCTGGTTGCGATTCCTGCTGCGGCGAACAATACGACGGGTCCCACAAGCACGTCCACGTGCCGTCTTCCTTGCAGTACCCGACACTGTCTGCCGGACAGGACACGGCGGCGCTGCCACCACACGCCGTCCACTCCCCCGGGTTCCCGCACGCGCCGCTGCTCGAGGCGGGCTGCCGGGAGAGCGCCGACACGAAACTGAACCCGAATTGCAGAGCTGTGTTCACGACCTCGGGAATTCCGGCGGGTTGCTGGCCAGTCGTCGGCCCGGCGCCGCCCTGATCGCCGCCGGCGCCGGACCCAGCCCCCCCGCTGCCGCTCTCGTCACCGTCTCCGGAGTCAGGC
>JBHHUI010000329.1:0-4252 GCA_046753805.1 Anaerolineales bacterium | reverse complement strand
CATCGCACACTCAAGAAGGCCCTCGATCCCCGCGGCATTCTCAACCCCGGCAAGGTGGTAGACGCAGAAGACATGCGCGCGAACCTGCGTTACGGCGAACAGTACGAAACAATCACGCTGCAGACGCAGCTCGACTTCTCTGCCGACGGTGGATTCGCGCGCGCGGTGGAGATGTGCAACGGCGCGGGCGTGTGCCGCAAAGCCGACGGCGTGATGTGCCCCTCGTTTCAGGCCACGCGCGAGGAGGAACATTCCACGCGCGGGCGCGCCAATGCCCTGCGCGCGGCGCTGTCGGGTCACTTGCCGCCCTCCGCCCTCACCGACAAGCGCATGTACGATGTACTCGACCTGTGCCTCGAGTGCAAAGCCTGCAAGGCGGAGTGCCCCTCCGGCGTGGACATGGCCAAGATCAAGGCCGAGTTCCTGGCGCAGTATTACGCCCAAAATGGTGTGCCATTGCGCGCGCGTCTGTTTGCCAACATCAACGCGCTCTCACGCCTCGCGCACCCGCTGGCCGGACTCGCCAACTTCGCGCTCGGCCTTGCTCCAGTGCGCTGGGCGAACGAGAAGGTCGTCGGCATCTCTCGGCAGCGAAGGTTGCCACGGTTTGCAAGCAAAACGTTCAGGCAGATCGCCAATCCGCAATCACAAATCGCCAATCCGCAATCGGTAGTTCTGTTCGTCGATACCTTCACCGATTACAACCACCCGGAGATCGGCGTAGCGGCGCTCAAACTGCTCACGGCTGCTGGATTTGCAGTTGAAATTGTCCCGCAGCAAGGTTGCTGCGGCCGTCCAATGATCTCCAGGGGATTATTGGAGCAAGCGCGCGAGCGGGCGCGCGCGAATGTGGCCGCGCTGGCGCCGTTTGCGAAACGTGGCATCCCGATTGTGGGGCTGGAGCCGGCTTGCTTGCTCACGCTGCGCGACGAATATCTGGCGCTGCTGCCGGGGGACGCTGCCGCGCAGGCGCTGGCGCAGCAGGCCGTGATGATCGAGGAGTTCCTGGCGCAAGAAGCGCGCGCCGGCGATCTGTCGCTTGCGTGGAAGCCGGAGCAGCGCAACGTGCTCGTGCACGGGCACTGCTATCAGAAGGCGCTCGTGGGGACCGGGCCGCTGCTGGCAATGCTGCGCCTACCCGGCTGGGACGTGGCCGAGATTCCGTCCGGCTGTTGCGGCATGGCCGGGTCGTGGGGCTACGAAGCCGAACACTATGAGATTTCGGCCGCCGTGGGCGAGGACCGGCTCTTCCCGGCCGTACGCGGCGCGGACTCCGGTACAGTGATCGCCGCCGCTGGGACCTCGTGCCGTGACCAGATCGGCCACTTCACCGAGCGCAAAGCCATACACCCGGTCGTGCTGCTGGCCGAAGCGCTTGCATGACACATCCAATGTGCGACATTGTGTGTGTGTCGTCGCCCGGCATGCACGCCGGAGCGTTTTTTCTGTGAGGAGTAATTGCAATGATCCCAACGCCGACCAACATGCCCGAACTCCTCAACCAGATTCAGCAAGAGTGGGACCGGCTGCTCGCCATGGTTTCCGCTCTGACGCCCGACCAGATGGACGCACGCGACGCCGGCGGCTGGTCCATCAAGGACAACCTCGCACATCTAGCGGAGTGGGAGAACTACCTCGCACGGCACTACCTCGGGAGCAAAGCGGCGCACGTCGCCATGGGCATCGATGCGAATACGTTCGCGCGCCTCGACGAGGACGGCCTTAACGCCATCCTGCACGCGCGCAACAGCGGCCACCCGGCGCCCGCGGTGTTGGCCTTGCTGCGCGAGGCGCATGCAAAGACACTGGTTGCGCTCGAACGCTACACCTTCGCAGACTTGCTCACGCCCCGCATTCCCGACGGCGATCCGGATGACACATTACTTGCAAAAGTGATCGGAAATACCAGCGCGCATTACAGCGAGCACGGCGCATCCATCGCGGCCATCCTGGGAGCGAGTTGAGCAATGGCGCAGCCCCTGACGACCCAACTGCGCTTCACGCACAGCGAGTTCCGGCGATGAAAGCACACAATTATCTGCGCCCCCTGCTGGCTGCCTGCGAGCGGCAGGCCGACCCGGACCGGGCTGCGCCCATGGCGAAATACATGCGCGGCCGATTTTCATTCCTCGGCATTCCGTCGCCGGCGCGCCGCGACATCCTGCGCGCATTCCTCGCGGAGCACGGCCTCCCGGAGACTGCCAACCTCGAAGCCATCGCCCGCGACCTGTGGGCCTTGTCGCAGCGTGAATACCAGTACTGCGCGATGGACCTGCTGCAGCGCATGCGCAAACGCACACTGCCCGCATTTATCGACTGCATCGAACACCTGCTTGTGACGAAGTCGTGGTGGGACACGGTGGACGGCCTCGCCAGCCACGCCGTCGGCGGGCACTTCAAGCGCTTTCCGCACCTGCGCGACCAGTATGTGAACAAGTGGCGAGCGTCGGAGGATTTCTGGCTGCGCCGCACGACGCTGCTGTTTCAACTAAAGTACAAGGGCACGACGGACGTGGGGCTGCTGTTCGACCTTGTTCGCGAGAACCTTGGCTCGGATGAGTTCTTCATTAACAAAGCTATCGGTTGGGCGCTGCGCGAGTACTCCAAGACCGACTCCGAGGCCGTAATTACTTTCGTGCAACAGACGCCGCTCGCGCCGCTGAGCGAGCGCGAAGCATTCAAATGGTTGCAAGCCAAAGGAAAGATCAACTGATCGGCATGGCGCGGGCACGCGGGGCGGATTATGATCCTCGGCGGTGCAGTTCTCCGCGCCTTGACGCCTTGGCGTTAAACCGGATCAACCCGAACGTTTCGCTGCTTGCAACGCGCGCCACACGCGCTCCGGCGTAAACGGAATCCGGTTGATGCGCACGCCGGTCGCGTCGAAGACGGCGCTGGCCAGCGCGGGGGCGACGCCGTCTTTGGGGATTTCAGCAATCGCCTTGGCCCCGAACGGACCGGTCGGCTCCATCGTCTGCACAAGGATCACTTCCAACTCGGGCATCTCGTCGGCGCGGTAAATCTTGTATGGCCCGAACGCGGCGTTGACCATGTGGCCGTCCGCGTCGTAAACCATTTCCTCACAATGGCCGTAGCCGAGCGCCTGGGTCACGCCGCCTTCGACCTGCCCGCTGGCGGTGACCGGGTTAATCGCCACCCCGCAGTCCACGGCCATGACGAGCTTGACGACCGTCACCTGCCCGGTCTCGACATCCACCTCCACTTCCGCAAACTGCGCAGCGAACGGCGGAGGTGAGTCCGGCGACACGTAGCTGGCCGTGCCCATGATCTGCCGTTGCTGGTCCTGATGCAACGAGTGCAGCGCGATCTTCTCCATACTCACATGGCGGCCGTCCGGGGCGTGCACGCCGCGCTCGCGGAGCACCAGGTCGCTCCAGTCGGCCAACCCCAGTATCAGGCCGGCGCGTTCTTTCACTTGCTCGCGCACCTGCTCGGCGGCCAGTTTGACGGCCATGCCGGAAATGTAAGTGGTGCTGGACGCATAGGCGCCGGTGTCAAACGGCGTCATGTCGGTATCGCTGGAATACATGATGATGTCGTCGAGCGGCACGCCCAGCACTTCGGCGGCGATCTGGCCGAGGACCGTGTCCGAACCGGTGCCGAGGTCGGTCGCCCCCACGAGCACGTTGAACGAGCCATCGTCGTTGATCTTGATGCTTGCGCCGCCCATGTCCAGCCCGGGAATGGCGGTGCCGTGCATGCACACGGCAAAACCCAGCCCGCGCCGCAGGTGCGGCTTACCGGGCACGGCATGCCAGTCCGGGTCGTAGCGGCGCTGCCAGCCGCAGGCCTGCATGCCCTGCGCCACGCATTCGTCCAGCCCGCTCGATTCGATCACGGGGATGACGACTTCTTCCGGCCTCTCCCCTTCGCCCAGATACGGCGCGATATCCAGCGGGTCGCCCACCTTGACCCAGTTCTTGTGCTTGAATTCGATCACGTCCATGCCGAGCTGCACGGCGATGTCTTCCATGTGATTCTCAAGTGCAAAGTTGGCCTGCGGGCCGCCATAACCGCGATACGCGCCCGGCACGGGGATATTGGTATAGGCCACCTTGCATTCGAAACGCTTGTTTGGGCAGTTATACGAGCTTAACCCGCGCAGGCCGGTCACAGTCTGCACGGTCAGGCCATGCGTGGCGTACGGCCCGGTGTTGGCCACGACGGTCATTTCCTGCGCGACCAGGTTGCCCTCGGCGTCGATGCCCGCTCGCAGCCTGTGGAGTCCCGC
>JBHHUI010000328.1:0-4278 GCA_046753805.1 Anaerolineales bacterium | reverse complement strand
AATCAATATCCGACAAATCAGGCTGCAAATTGCCCGGTCGGTACTACTTCAAAAGACGTGCGCTGGCCCGTTGCGCGCCAGCGCGCGCATGAGCTCCTTTGCCAGCCGCTCATGGTTGTGACGCCACGGACGGTCCGCGTCTACGACATCGACGCGTAGAATCTCCCGCGCGCCGTTGGCGCCCGGATCGGGCAGCACCCAGTGTAGTTTCTCCGGCAATGTACCTTTTTGCACAGCATTGGCAAGTGTCTGCGGGAATAAGTTAGCCCCGACATGCTCTTCGATGACTCGCACATGATCGCGAACGGTGAAGCCGTCGGTCTCGCCGGGCTGAGTGGCGACATTGCATACATACACCTTGCACGCGGCGCTCGATTTCACCGCCGCTACAATCTCCGGTACCAGCAGGTTTGGGATCACGCTCGTGTACAAGCTGCCGGGCCCGGCCACGATCAAGTCGGCTGCCAAAATCGCCTGCACGGCGGCCGGGTACGCGGCCGGTCGTTCCGGGTCGAGGTACACACGCTCGATCCAGCCCGACGCCTCGGGAATGGCAGATTCGCCTTCCACGCGCACGGCCGGCGCGTACGAGGAGGCCCGCATTTGCGCGCACAGCCGCACATCTTGCAGCGTGGCGGGGAGCACCCGGCCCTGAATCGACAGCACCCGGCTGGCCTCGATGAGCGCCTGCTCGAACGAGCCCGTCACCTCCGCCATCGTGGTGATGAAAAGGTTGCCGAACGAATGTCCGCCCACATCTTCGTCGCCCCCGAAACGATAGCGAAACAACTGTGTGAGCAGGGCTTCATCGTCCGCAAGCGCCGCGAGGCAATTGCGGAAGTCCCCCGGGGGAATCACGCCGAGCGACTTGCGCAACCGGCCTGACGAACCGCCGTCATCAGCCACGGTCACTATCGCGGTAATGTTACTTGTGTACGCTTTAATCCCCCGCAGGAGCGTAGCCATCCCGGTGCCGCCGCCGATCACGACGACGCGTGGACCGCGCCCTTTACGCCGGTGAGCCTCCACCAGCGACACGACTGATTGACCGGATGGGACCAGCGGCGCAACGATTTCTCGGTTGAGACGAAAAAACCCGTATGCGATGGCGCCGATTCCCGTAACGAGCAGCAGCATGGCGCGCACTGGCCGTGAAAAGAACTGCAATGTGGCCAGTTGCAGCGCCGGCGGCAGCCAGCCGCCCTGATAGAGCTCGACGAGGACGAACGCAAACGCCAGCCCGATCAACGCAGTGCCGACAATCAGCAGCCCAAACCAGCGTTTGACCCCCAATCCCGGAGTCAACCAGCGCAATAACTCGCGCATTATGGATTCTTTTTCTCGATGGGACGTCATGGTGTACGCGTGAGCAGACGTGCGCGGGCAATCATAGCAGCGAAGAATAACCCGGTCAAAGAAATGCCCTCTTGGCGTGCCCGGTAAAGTGCATTCACGTTTTTGGTCAAAAGGTGACTGGCACTTGAGCATCAAAGAATCTGTCTGGTTTTACGCCGGCGGCAGCGACTTATGTTGACCAAAGTGCCAGTCACCTGAAAATTGACCAACATCGTGAGATGCGCCTTGCGGGTATGAGAGTTTTCTTGATCGGGAACCGCGACGTATAATACCGTCACCATACATGCGACGATTGGAGGCAACAAACACATGGCAAGTGTAACGTACGACCATATCGTGAAGAAGTTCGGCGATGTCACGGCGCTGAGCGACCTTGACATCCACATTGAAGACAAAGAGTTCCTCGTACTGGTCGGTCCGTCGGGATGCGGCAAGTCCACGGCGCTGCGCATGCTGGCCGGGTTGGAAGAGATCACTGCCGGCCAGATCATGATCGGCGATCGCGTCGTCAACGATGTGGCTCCGAAAGACCGCGACATTGCCATGGTGTTCCAGTCGTATGCGCTCTATCCGCACATGACGGTGTTCGACAATATGGCTTTCGGACTCAAGTTGCGCAAGACGCCCCGAGCGGAAATACAAACCCGCGTTACCCGCGCAGCCGAAATCCTGGATATCGAGCACTTGCTGGACCGCAAACCCAAGCAGCTTTCAGGCGGGCAGCGCCAGCGCGTCGCCGTCGGCCGGGCAATTGTACGCAACCCGGCTGTGTTCCTCTTCGATGAACCGCTGTCCAACCTGGATGCCAAGCTGCGCGTACAGACGCGCGCCGAGATCACAAAGCTGCACCAGGAACTTCGGACGACCTTTATTTACGTCACCCATGACCAGGTCGAGGCCATGACGATGGCGTCGCGCATTGCCGTACTCGACCACGGCGTGCTGCAGCAGGTGGATACTCCCCAACACCTCTACGATTCGCCGGCCAATATGTTCGTGGCCGGATTCATCGGCTCACCTGCGATGAACTTTTTTGACGCGAAGGTCGTCGCGTCGAATGGGGATTTGCTGGTAGACGCCGGCGTCTTCACTGTTAGAATTCCGGACACGCGTCAGGACATGTACGGTGACTACGTTGACAAGGAAGTTGTATTCGGCGTCCGCCCTGAAGACATTAACGACCCGAACTTCGCACCCCCCGGCGTCCAACAATCGCTCATCGAAGCCCGCGTAGACGTCACCGAACTGATGGGTAATGAGGTGTTCTTGTATCTCGTCACCGGCGGCCAGGAGTACGTGGCGCGCGTCGATCCGCGCACCTCGGCCCGCGTTAGCGACGAGGTGCAGGTTTCGATTAACATGGACAACATGCACCTGTTTGACAAGGAGACCAACCTCGCAATCCGGTAGCGGCGTCGCAGGTTCAGCCGATCGGTTTTGTACGCGACTTGCGCCCACTCGGCCTCTCGCCGCGCACGACGGTATCCCATCACAAAGTCACCAAGATACGGAGTTCTTCAGCAGCGCCAGCTCTGTGAATCTTGGTGACTTTGTGTCCTGGTGATGAAACGACGACCCCAGTATGGATAATTTCGATCTGATCCGCACGCTCGCCCGGCCCGGGCAAAGCAAGATCGTGTTGCTGGTGCTGGACGGCCTGGGTGGGTTACCCATCGAGCCGGGTGGACCGACGGAACTGGAGGCCGCGCACACGCCGCACCTGGACCGGCTGGCGACCGAGGGCGTGCTCGGACAGACCATTCCGATCCGGCCGGGTATAACCCCCGGTTCCGGCCCGGCCCACCTCGCGCTGTTCGGGTATGACCCCATCCAATACGACATTGGGCGTGGTGTGTTGGAGGCGTTCGGCGTGGGCGTTGAAGTCGGCGCGCACGATGTCGCCGCACGGGGGAACTTCTGTACGGTGGACGGCGACGGCATCATCACCGACCGACGCGCCGGCCGCATCAGCAGCGATCGTGCCCAACCGCTGGTGGAAAAACTAAACGCAGTCACAATCCCGGACGTAGAGATTGAAGTCCGGCACGTGAAGGAATATCGGTTCGTCGTCGTGATGCGCGGCGAGGGCTTGGCAGCCGACATCGCGGACACTGATCCGCAACGTATCGGTGCGCCGCCCTTGGCGGCCACAGCCCGACACGCCGCAGCCGAGCGAGCTGCCGGCCTGTTCAACGAATGGATCACCGCCGGCCGCGCCGTACTGGCCGACGACCATCCTGCAAACATGTTCACATTACGTGGATTCTCCGCTGACCCGAGACTGCCGCAATATGAAGACGTCTACAAACTACACGCGGCCTGCGTAGCCGTCTATCCCATGTACAAGGGCGTAGCCCGGCTGGTGGGGATGGATGTACAAGCATTCGACGGCGATGCGCCTGCCGACGAATTTGCCGCCGCCGCGCGCGTCTGGAATGACTACGATTTCTTCTTCACCCACATCAAACCGACCGACAGCCGGGGCGAGGACGGCGATTTCGAGGGGAAAGTGGCCGTGATTGAAGCCGTGGATGCCGCCTTGCCCGCACTGCTCGACCTGCAACCGGATGTCCTGATTGTGACCGGGGACCATTCAACCCCCGCCCGCTTGCGCTCGCACTCCTGGCATCCAGTGCCGCTCTTGGTGTGGGCGCCGGCCACCCACCGCCCCGACATGAGCGCCAGCTTTGGCGAGCATGTTTGCGCAGCCGGCGGCCTCGGTACCATCGCCGCCGCCGATCTGATGCCGCTCGCGCTGGCGCACGCCGGGCGGCTGGCAAAGTACGGTGCGTGAGGTCATGCTACAATCGAGGCTGTGAATCCCTTCCGCCCGGCGACCCAGCTTGAACTGTCCGGCGCTGACCTCCAGAGTCACATTCGGCGTTGCCTGCTACAGGTTCGAGATGACATCGTCGGGATTAT
>JBHHUI010000327.1:0-4290 GCA_046753805.1 Anaerolineales bacterium | reverse complement strand
CCTAAAGCGACGCCCCGAACGAATGGAACGTGACATCTGGATAGTTTTCACGGCAGTGGTCGAGATCGTATGAAGAACGAAACAAGGCGATGTCACGCGCTTGAGAGTCGCGCGTCCGCAACAAGCCATAGCCCCAGGGCAATGCGCCGATGGCGTCCGGTTCGCCGCTCACGATGCGCGCCAGGGTGTAGGGCAGCGGTTCGAGCACCGTTTCGACGCCGTATTCATTTTCCAGGCGCGCTCGTACGACATCAAACTGCAGTTGTCCGACGACGGCCAGCACGGGATGGCGCTGGAGCGCATCGGTTTCGTGCAACACTTGCATCGCGCCTTCCGTCTCCAATTGGCGCAGCCCCTTCAAGAATTGCTTCTGGCGGCCGATGTCTGCATTTTGAAGCCGCGCAAATAGCTCCGGCTCGAAACGCGGGATGGGGGCAAAACTGAAGTTGCCATTCGCGCACAACGTGTCGCCGATAGAGAACTTGCCGTTACTGGGCAGGCCGATGATGTCGCCCGGGTAGGCCTCTTCCACCACTTCGCGATCGTCAGCGAAAAACTTATAGGGACGCGGCAGTCGGATTGTCGCACCGGTGCGAGCATGCGTCACGGCCATGTTGCGTTCAAACCGCCCCGAGCAGACACGCATAAAGGCCACGCTGTCGCGGTGACGCGGGTTCATGTTGGCCTGAATCTTGAACACAAAACCGGAGAACCCGTCTCGGAGGGGCTCCACCGAACCGTGATCGCTGAGATACCCACGCGGCGGGGGAGCGTACTGCAGGAAAGCATTCATAAAAAGCTGCACGCCAAAGTTCGTCAGCGCACTGCCGAAGAACACCGGCGTCTGTTCCCCGGCCAGCGTCAGCTCGTGGTCGAATTCAATGCCCAGGCCGTCAAGCAATTCCACGCCGGCGACCAGTTCATCGCGCCGTGTTTGCGATAGCTCAGCTGCAAGCTGCTGGTCGTCCAGAGCGAACATGGTATCCGGCGAGATGGTCTGGTTGTGCGCCGTGCGGTCGAACAGATGCACGGTGCGGGTGGCACGGTCGTAGACGCCGCGAAAACCCGGGCCGTCGCCGATCGGCCAGTTCATCGGCGCCGGCTGCATTTCCAGCACGGCCTCGATTTCGTCAAGCAAATCCAGCGGGTCGCGCGCCGGGCGGTCCAGCTTGTTGATGAAGGTGAAAATAGGTAGGCCGCGCTGCCGGCAGACCTCGAACAGCTTGCGCGTCTGAGCTTCGATACCCTTGGCGGCGTCCAGCACCATTACCGCGCTGTCGGCCGCTGCCAGGGTGCGGTAAGTATCCTCCGAGAAATCCGCATGCCCCGGTGTGTCGAGCAGGTTGACGATGTGATCGGCGTACGGGAACTGGAGCACCGTTGAGGTGATCGAGATGCCGCGCTCGCGCTCGATAGCCATCCAATCCGATGTGGCGTTGCGCTGGTTGCGGCGCGCCCGCACGCTGCCGGCCAGGTGGATGGCGTTGCTGTAAAGGAGCAGCTTTTCAGTAAGGGTGGTTTTGCCCGCGTCCGGATGGGAGATGATCGCAAACGTGCGCCGGCGGGCGACCTCGGCGCTCAGTGTATAGGTTCCGTTCGGGCTTACTTCGGCCATGCTTTCATTACACACAAAACGGCCACGGGAGACCGTGACCGTCAAATACGATCAATTGGTGCAGAAGTATACCACGCGGTCTGACGCTATACGTTGAAACTTTTGTTGGCGACCCGCCCTCACCCCCCAACCCCCTATCCCGCGTTGGGAGAGGGGGAGTCCGGAGCGCCCTGGTCACGGACGGGCGTGGACGCCAGTCCGTGGCAGCGACGGGCGGGGTGAGGGCAAAGACGCCGCCTTCGGCGCGCTGAGAACGCGACCAACGCCAGGGGGAGCATCGCCGCCGAACAGGGCAGCCCGCGCGCCGGCGCCGGTGGATCGACGGCGGGAACCTCGGACGGTTCAGTTACAGCATCCCCCGGCAGTGGCGTACGTTCTGGCTCGCCCGTCGCCACAGCTTCCAGGTCCAGCGCCGGCGCGGCCTCTTCCACGACTTCAAACGCCTGGCCGCCGCTGATCGCAATCACACGCGGACCCAGGGCGAATGCCGGCCCCAGGTCGGGCCGCGCTGCGAGCAGATCAAAGTAGTCGTCGCTGGCGAACTGCACCGGCGCTGCGGTCATCGCGCCCGGATCGAAGGCTGTTTCCACCCACGTTTCTCCCTGCAACACGAAAGCTCGCGAGCCAACCACTTTGACGACATCGCTGAAAGCTGCCTCGGGCGCCGGCGCCACATCGGCTGCCGACATGCCGCTGAGCGCTTCGGCCTCAGACACGGCAGCCTCGCCGGAGGACGGCTCGGCGGGGGCGGTTTGCAGGCGCTCGAACTCCTCGTCTGCGGCGGCGGCCTGCCCTTCCTGCGTGAGGATGTCGTCTTCCGTGATCAGGTATGAGGTGTACGGCGTGACGATGCCGTAGCGCACGCTCAATTCGACCACGGCCTGCACCCACTCTTCGCGCTCGCCGTGCAGACGAATCTGGTTGAGCAGGTACCCGATACGCCGCGTGGCCCACAAACGCGGCAGGAATTCTTCGCCTCCGGAACGGCGGAACGTTAAGTCGTCGTACTGAAATTCAAGCTCGTCGCCGTTGACGGAGCCGCTCAGCGTTATCGTAGCGGGGCCGCCTTCACGATAGCGTCCGAGCACGACAAGTTGTGTCCCGGCAAACAGATCAGGCAACGGGTCGGGGAGCACATCATCCACGCGGATGTGACCGAAGTCGAGTTGCGGGCTGGCAAGCACCGGCGCGCTCACTTTGGCGTAGAACGCC
This sequence comes from Anaerolineales bacterium, assembly GCA_046753805.1. Lineage (GTDB taxonomy): Bacteria > Chloroflexota > Anaerolineae > Anaerolineales > JBHHUI01 > JBHHUI01. The sequence goes on along the minus strand of JBHHUI010000327.1, from coordinate 1,463 downwards.
GCCACGGTCTCATCAAGGCGCTGCCCCGGCCGCACGTAGCTGCTCGCGCCGTGGTGGGCCTCGGCGAGCGAATCAAGCAGGATCGTGTCCACGTCGTCGCCCACGCCGAAGGCAAACAGACGCACGTTTTCCGGGGCGATTCCTGCTACGTTGTCCAGGATGTCGGGGATTTCAATGATCCCTTCGGTGGGTAGTCCATCGGTGAGGAAGATCAGGATTTGCGGGCGGCGAGAATCTGCCATTGCGATGGCCGTCTGCAATGCCAGATTGATATCCGTTCCACCGATGGCGCCAATCCGTTTCACCCAATCGATCGCGTTGTCTGCATCGCGCGCGGGTTGCAGCTCGTGGGCGTACGTTCGCACGCCGGTGCTGAATTCGACGATGTTAAAGCGGTCCTCAGGATTCAGGCTATCAAGCACGAAGACCAGCGCATCCCTGGCCTGGTCCAGCTTCTCGCCGTGCATACTGCCCGACGTATCCAGCACCAGGATCACATCCTTGGCGATCACCTGCTGCGTGGTGGCAATGCCGGGCGAAGCCAACAACATGAAATAGCCCTCACTGGTCACGTCGTCGTAATAGCTGATCAGGTTCGCGCCGATGTCGCGCTGCGACACGCCGTAGAACAGTTCAAAGTCGGTTTCGGGTCGCACGTCGATATCCTCGTAACCCGCCACAAAACGGTAGTCGTCCAGGCGGTTGACGGCGATCTCATGCGAGGGCGAATAGACGGCGCGCACCGGGTCGGGCGACTCAACCTCCACACGCACGCTGACGTGGTCCAGCGGCCGGGCGGAGAAACGCTCCGTGTTGAGCGGATACACGTAGTGCACCAGCCCGTTCTCGACTGTCAGCACCTCCGAGTACTCGATCTCAATGCGCCGGTCGTCGCCCGGCTTAATGGGAAACACGCTGGCCTGAATTGCGCCCTGGCCGAGGTATTCGAGGATGGCAGGGTCGCGCATGCGACGTACGATGTCGTCGTAAATCTGGCGCGCCTTGTCGGCCTCCATGAGGGTGGCCTGAACCGGCTCGCCATCCGCCCACATCACAAATTCGCTGATGGTGGCGCCATCGGGGATCGGAAAGATGTACGTGCCTTCCGCCACCCAATCATTCGGGTTGTGAAAGACTTGATCGATGCGCGTGACGGCGACCTGATCCCGGATGGTGACATCCACGCGATGGAACTTGATCTCAAGCTGGTCGGCGATGGGAATAGGGCCGGGACAGGGGCCCGGGTCGCAAATGGGCGGTTCGACGATGATAATGCCGTCGGCTAGCGCGACAGCGGGCAGCGCCAGTTGGGCGGCCGCTACGAGCAGCGCGGCAACGGTGGTGAGGATGCGGCGGATGTCCATGATTGCCTCCAGAGCCAGTTTCGGTTGCTCTGTAGACGACGGACGCCCGTCAGTGGTTCCACTGATCCATCAATTTTATTCGCGTTTCCGCACCACTGC
>JBHHUI010000326.1:0-4299 GCA_046753805.1 Anaerolineales bacterium | reverse complement strand
CCGATTCAACAATCAATCGGCACGGCGTGCGCATGGGTACGAGCGAAATCTATGCCGCCGTTGAAGCGCTGGACGAGATTGTGGACAGCCTCGTGATCGACCTGGAAGCGCTGGGCCGCGAGTCGTACATGCCCATGTTTGTGGTGCTCCGGGAGGGCGCGACCCTCGACGAGGATCTGAAAGCGCGCATCAAGCAGAAACTGCGCACGGAAGTGTCGCCACGCCATGCGCCGGACGACATTTTCGAGATTTCAGAAGTGCCTTACACGCTGAGCGGTAAAAAGATGGAAGTGCCCATACGCAAGATTCTGCTGGGCGAGGACGTGCACAAAGCCGCCAACCCGGGCGCGATGCGCAACCCGGATTCTTTAGGATTCTTTGTGGATTTCGCACGGACGCATCCCTAGTGTGCGTCGGCGTAAATCGACCGCGCGTTCACAAATCCTTCACAATAATCGGCCATAATGGCTTGGCAGGCTTGGACGGCGTTAGGGCTGCGATGTTCACAGTGCGACATCCACTACCCGGTTTTCGCTCTGATCGGCGGCGTCGTTCGAAATAAAACCGGGCTACTGCACCCCCCGAGGTCCGCTATCGCATGACGACAGAAACCCAACGCAAGAAGAGAGTCGTGCCGACCTGGCTGGTCGTTTCCGGGACGGTTTTTATCGTGGTCTTCACCGGCGTGTTGCTCTTCCGCGCCCTGTTCCCACAGCAATGGCTGCAGATAACGGGAGGTGTGAATCAGACTGCGCCGGACGAGACGCCGCTTCAAATTGCAGAAGTCATCACCGTTACCGCCGTGACCACGGCCGAAGGCTCGGGCGTCGTGCAACCGCTCCAGCAGGCGACGCTCATGTGGGAGACTACCGGGCAAGTCGGCGGCGTGCACGTCGCCATCGGCGATCGAGTCGAAAAGGATCAGATCCTCCTGAGCGTCGATCCCAACACCGTGCCGCAGACGATCATTCAGGCGCAGGTGGACCTCATCAATGCCGAGAATGCGCTCGAAGACCTGCTCAACCCAACCCCGCTGCAGATCGCCAATGCGGAGAACGCCGTCGCCCGCGCCCGAGACAAACTGGACAGCGCACAGGCCGATTTCAATGCGGCGTTGAATCCGGCCGGCCAATCGCTTTATGATGCCGTGTCCGACGCCGAGTTGGCGTTGTTCACCGCGCGCTCGAACGAACAGCTTGCCAATGTGAGCGCCGACCAGCAGTCCCTTGCCAGTGCGCGCGTCCAGACCGACCAGGCTTATCGTACCTTGCAGGAGCTGCAGGCTATCTGGGACGCCGATGTCGGCAACCAGACCGACGCGCTCCGCACACGGATCGAGAACGCGCAGGCGGCCTACGAGTCCGCGCTCTCAAGCCAGCGAACGCTGGAACTGCGCATCGACGTGGACCAGCAGACGCAGGTTGACGCCGTTGGGAAAGCTGAAACTGCGCTGCAGGAGGCAGTGGCCAATCTGAACGCCGCCCTAGTTGGCCCGGACGCGCTGAATGTGGAAATGACCCGCACGGCGCTGGCGGTGGCAGAGGCGGAACTGACAGACGCCGAGGAAGCCCTGGCGCTGCTGCGCGCGCCCGATCCGGATGATGTACTGGCTGCGCAGGCCGCCGTTCTCTCGGCCCGGAACACGCTCGACGCCATGTACGTCCGCGCGCCGTTTGCGGGCGAGATAATCGACATCGGCTACCGCCGGGGCGACCTGATCGATCCGGCGCAGTTCGCTGCCGTCGTGGCGACCACCGACGAGTTGTATCTGACAATGGAAGTGGACGAGATCAAGATTGCGCCCATGAAAGTGGGGCAAGCAGCCGCGCTTGAATTTGACGCACTGCCGGGCGTGAGCTTGAAGGGCGTAGTATCGCAGGTGGGCAATCAGGGGTTCGATTCCGGGGGGATCATAGTTTACAACGTGGACGTGACGTTGCTGGAATCCCACCCGCAGTTGCGCCTCGGCATGTCGGCTGATGTACAGGTGGTGACGGACATCTCGGACGCGGCGCTGGCGGTCCCGCTCGACGCTTTGCAGTTCGACGACGAGGGCGAATATGTGACGCGCATCGGGCCGGGCGGACCGACGCGCATCAACATCATCACCGGCGACATCGTCGGCGAATATGCGGTTGTGTTGGCTGGCGACCTGACCGAAGGACAGCGGATCATCATGGAACAGCGCGCGAACACGGCCACCGGTTTCGGGCAGTTCGGCCCCGGCAGGGAGGGCGGTAACCGGCGGGGCGGTCCGTTCGGCGGCAATTAGTGCGAAATGGCGCAACAGTTGAACAGCAACGCACCGCTCATCGAAATGCACGACCTGCGCAAGGTCTATCGCATGGGCGAGACCGAGGTACACGCGCTGGCCGGCGTCGACCTGATTGTGACCGAGGGCGAGCTTCTCTCCATTATGGGGCCGTCGGGGTCGGGCAAGAGCACGCTCATGGCGATTATTGGATGCCTCGATGTGCCGACGGATGGCCGGTACATGCTGGGCGGCGAGGACGTGGGCGCGCTCAACGATAACCAGCTCGCAGAGATCCGCAGCCGCCGCATCGGTTTTGTGTTTCAGCAATTTAACCTGCTGGCGCGCACGTCGGCGCTGGAGAACGTGATGCTGCCGTTGGTGTACGCCGGCGTGCCGCGCCGCGAACGCAAAGAGCGGGCGGTTGCGGCGTTGGAAAAGGTCGGATTAGGGGACCGACTGAAGCACAAGCCCAACGAACTCTCCGGCGGCCAGCAGCAACGCGTGGCCATTGCACGCGCGCTGGCGAACAATCCGAGCATTCTGCTGGCCGACGAGCCGACCGGCGCGCTGGACACGCACACCGGCGAAGAGATCATGGCGCTTTTTAAAGAGTTGAACGCGAAGGAAGGCATCACAGTGTGCATCGTAACCCATGACCCCGAGGTGGCCGTTGTGACGCCGCGCATTGTGCATCTGCGAGATGGGGTTATTGAAAGCGACGGCGTGCGCCCCGACGCGCAGGAGCCGCTGGCGTGAGCGTGCTGGAGAATTTTCGCATTGCGCTGCGCGCGCTGGCAGCGAACAAACTGCGGTCTGCATTGACGATGCTCGGCATCATCATCGGCGTGGCGGCGGTGGTGGCGCTGATTGCCATCGGCAACGGTGCGACCGCCGACATCACCGAGCAGATCGAGGGCATCGGCTCCAACCTGATCGCCGTGACGCCGGGCGCATCGGCGCGTTCCGGTGCGGGCGTGGCGCTCTCGTGGAGCGATTACCAGGCTCTGAAAGCCGAATTGGGGAATGTGCGCGCAATTGCCCCGAGCCTGGGTTCGACGCTGCAACTGACGTTCGGCGATGTGACCGCAGACGTGTCTACGACGGGCACGGTGCCGGTCTGGACCGAGATCAATACCGTCACGGTCGAGTTCGGGCGCTTCTTCACGGAGGGGGAGAGTCGCTCTGGCGCGCGTGTGATGGTGTTGGGAGCGGATATTGCGTCTGATGTGTTCGACAACCAGGACCCGCTCGGACGGGCGGTGCGGTTGGGTAATGTCAAGTTCGAAGTGATCGGGCTGCTGGAATCGTCCGGCGGCGGGTTCGGGAGTCGGGACGATGCGGCGATCATTCCGCTGGAGGCCATGTACGGCGTGATGGGGAGCCGTGGCATTGTGAATGGCGAGCGCATCGTGTCGAACATCTCAATTTCAGCCGCCGATTCAGAAGTCGCCAGCGATGTCCTGGCGCAGACCGAAGACATCCTGCGGCGCGAGCATGGCCTCAAGCCCTACGAAGATACGGACTTTAACATTATCAGCCAGGAAGCTTTCCTGCAGGCGTTCGAGCGGATCACCGGCACGCTGGCGATCTTCCTGGGGGCTATCGCGGGCATCTCGTTGCTTGTGGGGGGCATTGGCATCATGAACATCATGCTGGTTTCGGTGACCGAGCGCACGCGCGAGATCGGCTTGCGCAAAGCCGTGGGCGCGAAGAAACGCACGATCCTGATCCAGTTCCTGATCGAGACGATGACGCTGACGATGTTCGGCGGCGTACTTGGGATTGCACTCGGCTATGGCATTGCAAGCGCAGTCCGGGCTGCCGACCTGATCCCGGCGCAGCCTGACGCAAACTCTATCGGGATGGCGTTTTTCTTCGCGGTGGCCGTGGGCGTGTTCTTCGGCATTTATCCCGCCAGCCGGGCGGCGGCGCTACGTCCTATTGAGGCGCTCCGATATGAATAAACCACAGGCGCTGCTTTCCTTGCTGCAGCGCGGGACAATTATGACCCTGAAGCAACGCGGAATACTTATTGCGCTGACCCT
>JBHHUI010000325.1:0-4305 GCA_046753805.1 Anaerolineales bacterium | reverse complement strand
GCGGCGGTTGCAGCTCGAACGCGGCGCGAGCGCCGAAATAAAAGCCGCCCGGGTATCCTTCCCAGAGTTGGAGATAGTTGAAACAAAGCAGCGCTATACGCGAATCTCAGAATATCGCTATCGCTACGAGCAGCATGAGATTAGGACTGAGTTCGAAGTCGACGAGCATGGATTGGTTGTACAGTCCGAGGGCGGCTGGGAACGAGTGGCTGCGGTAACCCGACACGACTGAAAGCCATACCCGACGGGAACACGAAGGGAGCGTACATAGGCATGGACGACCGCGATTTGATTATGGAGTGGATCGGCGACCTGGTCGGCGACACGCGCCGCGAGATCGAAGCCCTTCCCTCAGAAGCGCTGGCCTGGCGACCCGATGCGGAAGCGAATAGCATCGGCGTCACCGTGTGGCATTATTGCCGCTGGCTCGATCTGCTGGCCGTGCAAGCAATACAAAACCGGCCGCAAAGTGAAGAGCAGTGGTTCACGCGCGGCTGGGCGGCGCGGACCGGCTATGACCCGAGCGGAATCGGCCTGAACGGCCTGGGCGCCATCACGGGCTATACGCAGGAAGAGGTCGCCGCCATCCCTGCTATGTCGGCTGAAGACCTTTTGACGTATCTTACGCAGGCTTGCACGGCTCTCGTCGAGCAATTGCGGGCGCTGCCAGCAGCCGGGCTGCAGCAGCCCGCGCCGGGTCTGGGCGGCGAGCGCACGGTCTATAGCTGGCTCCGGGGAATTCTGAAGGGTGCGTTACGGCACCTGGGCGAGGTTGCGGCGATTAAGTCGATGTGGGAGCGACAAGCCGCGCGGTGACGATGGCCCGCCCAGACAAGCCCGCTGCCGGAATGCGAGCGCCGGCGATCACTGATTCGGCAGGACGAAATCCGCGCCAACGATGAGGCGCACATCAACCGGATTGTTGGGATCGCTCTGTGCAAAGATGCTCGCAGACTGAATGCCAAAACGGTCGGCCAGCCAGCGCGTAGTGTAGGGTCGGCCCTTAAAATCGATAATGACCGTCGAGGCGTAGTCGAAGCGGTCGGCGTTGCCCACACTGGCGACGTTGAAACCCTGCGCTGTGAGGTAGTCGCCCGTCGCCGTCGCCATACCTTCCCGCGTGGAACCGTTCTGTACTTCAATCACGGCCGCCTCCACCGAGAGCAATTCGGCCGGGTCCAGCGTGGCGGCCAGCACCGGCGCGGGCGTGTAGAACAGTTCATCGCGCAGGTCGCGGAACGCAAACGTATCCAAAATGATTACCTGCGCGCCTTCCGGCGTGATGTACGGCGTGAGGATGTAATTATTATCGATGACCGCCGATTGGATATCGCTGCGCTCGATTTCGGCGGCGAGCAACCCCAGCGACACCATCTGCTCGAGCGTCATGTCCGAGTCGTAACTTCCAGCGAGCGTGTTATAGAGGACCGGCGCGCGGGTCAACAGCGTCGGCAGCATGTCCAGGCTGAGAATCTTATCGCGGACCGCCAGTAGGACCTGCTGCTGCCGCATGGCGCGGTCGAAGTCTCCGCCAAACGTTGCGCGCGTGCGCGCATATTTCAGCGCCGCGCGCCCGTCCAGATGCTGGCGGCCAGCCGGCAGATAGAACGGATCGTAGCCGTAACAGCAATCCGGGTACGTCGGGTCGTCGATCGCCTCCAACACGTCGACGTCGATGCCGCCGATTTCGTCGATCAGCGTTTCGAAGGCCGTGAAGTCGACGCGCACGTAGAAATCGACCGGAATGCCGAGGTTGCTCTCGATCGTCTCCACGGCAAGCGCGGGACCGCCGCCCGGAAGCCGGTATGCGTCGCCCTTAAAGTTGGCCGTGTTGATACGGTCGCGTTCTTCAAAGCCAGGAATCTGGACCCAGAGGTCGCGCGGGATCGACAACATGCCGGCCGTCTTGCCGACGGGGTCCACCGTCAGCAGCATCATCGAATCTGTGCGGAACGCGGTGGTGTCGGTTTCGACTTCGGCGCGCTGGTCGATGCCCATGACGAGGACTGTCACGCGGTCCGTACCCTGCCAGGGCCGCAATGCCGCAGCGCCCCCGCCGGTCTGGGATTCATGGCCGGCCGCAGCCGTCACAGCGGGTCCGCCCAAGCTCGCGCCCGGTCCGCCGCTGCCCGGTAACGCGACCGATGCGACGAGGTCGCGCACGGCAGCAAACACGATGTATGCGGACAGTCCGGTGGCAAGAACGAAAAAGCCCACGAGCGCGCCGAGGGCCCAGTTTGGGAGCGCCGACCGGCGAGCAGCACGCCGGCGGCGGCGCTCCCGTGGCTGTCCGGGTTGTGTCATTACCAGCCGTCTCCACCAATCGGCCGCGAAATCTTCCAGTTCGCGAGCGGGCGCGATTATAGCATGGCGGAGTGGTTCACAGGCCGCGCGCCAGCGGGCAGCGACGCGCACGGACAGGGTTTTCGCGCTCCGCAGAATGACTGCGCGCAGCAGGAACGCGGCGCGTGGACAGCGGGAAGGGTTGGTCACGATCTGGCTGCCGTTGCAACCAATGTGCCAATCGGGTCAATCCACCTCCATGGCTGGTTCGGCGACCGCTTCCCACGCAGCCATGCTGGCCGCCAGTTCGGCCTGCAATGCTTCGTACTCTTCCCCCAAGCGGCGCACGCGGGCAACGTCTTGCGCAATACCGGCCGCTTCGATTTCGCGTTCCACCTCCGCGAGGCGCGTTTCGGTCGCATCGATCGCGGTTTCCAGTTCGGCTGCTCGAGCGGCGCGGCGGCGCTCGTCCCGGCCGGGGCGCGATTTACTCTGTCGGTCGCGGCTGTGAGCCGCCGGTCGTTCCGGCGCCTGCGGGTCCGCGCCGGCTTGCCGGCGCTGCGCAGCGAATTCGCGGTAGCTTCCTTTAAACACCGTCAACTCGCCATCCGAGAGCGACCAGACCTGAGTGGCAAGCCGGTCGATTAGATAGCGATCGTGCGAGACGAGCAGCACCGTGCCGGGAAAATTCCCCAACACGGCCTCCAACACTTCCTGCGCCGGGATGTCGAGGTGGTTTGTCGGCTCGTCGAGCAACAAAAAGTTTGCGCCTTGCAATGCAAGCTTGGCCAGCGCCAGCCGCCCGCGCTCGCCGCCCGACAACACCTTCACCGGCTTGTGGACGTCGTCGCCGGTGAACAGGTATTGCGCGAGGTAATTGCGCGCCTCGCTCTCCGTGAGCGCGCGGACGGATTGGACTTCCTGGAGCAGCGTCCGCTCCGGCTGCAAGCCTTCGTGCGCCTGCTCAAAGTACCCCACTTTCAGACTCGCGCCAAGGCGGACGCTGCCGCGCAGCGGGGGAATTTCTCCCAGCAGCGTTTTCAGGAACGTGGTCTTGCCCGCGCCATTCGGCCCAATCAGCGCGGCCAGTTCCCCACGCCAGAGCAGCAGATCGGGCGCGTAGAAGAGGACCTGACCGTCATCTGCATATCCGACGCCCAGCGATTCGGTTTCCACAACCCGGTCGCCGGAGCGCACGTCCGCCCCCATGGCCAGGCGCATATCGCGCCGCGAGGTCGTCCGCCGTACGAGCCTGTCGTTGTCGTGCGACTCCTTGAGCAGGCGCTCCAGTCGCTTGCGGCGGCCCTGCGCCTGGCGCGTGTTCTGCCCGGCCATGTTGCGACGAATATAGTCCTGTTCTTTGCGCACGAAGGCTTGCTGCGCGGCGTATTCCCTTTGCCGCCGCGCCAACCGTTCCGCGCGCTGGCGCGCGTAGGCTGAATAATTGCCGCGATACGTTTCCAGACGGTCGAAGTGCAGTTCCCAGATGGTATCAGCTGTCTCGTCGAGGAAGTAGCGATCATGCGAAACAATGAGCACGGCGCCCGACCACATTCGTAACCAGCTTTCCAGCCACTCGACGGCTGCGATGTCCAGATGGTTCGTCGGTTCATCCAGCAGCAGCAGGTCCGGGTCTTCGAGCAGCAGCCGAGCCAGCAGTGCGCGCGTCTTTTGCCCGCCGGAAAGTTGCGCGAGTGGCCGCTCGTAATCGCCTTTGTTGAATCCGAGTCCGCCGAGCACCTGCTTGATACGCGCCTCATAGGTATATCCGCCGTCGCGCTCAAACTGGTCTTGCAGCGGGCCGTACCTCCGCAGTGCGTCGTCGCGCTGTGCGGGGTCTGCCATGGAGTTTTCGAGCTGCGCCAGCTCGGCAGCGCGGGCGCGCAACGCTGCGAATGCCGGCAGCATGGCTTCCCAGAGCGTGCCGCGCCGAACTTCTTCCCGCTGCGCCCAGGCGCTTTCTTGCGGGAGGTAGCCGAGTTTCAGATTGCGCGCGCGGTGTACCGCTCCCGAGTCGCCTTG
>JBHHUI010000324.1:0-4316 GCA_046753805.1 Anaerolineales bacterium | reverse complement strand
CCGCTGGATTCAAATTCTGGCGGCGCAACACATTGCTCGGGCTGGGACTGGACCGCGTACGCTCGAACGGCTACATCTTTCAGGTCGAGATGGCCTGCCTGGCAGAGCGGCTTGGGTACCGGATCGCCGAAATTCCGATCCACTTCGAGGACCGCCGCATTGGAAAGTCGAAGATGACCATTCCCGTGAAGGTTGAAGCCGCAATTCGAACATTCGAGCTTGCCTGGCGTTATCGTTCGATTTCGCCGGCAGACCGGCGACCGCTGCCCGACGAGTCGCACGTGTCACAGCTCGCCGGGTAGCCTGCCGCGGGCCTCAGGGCGGATTCCTGAACAACACTCCAATGCGCCCCTGGCTGGTTCGCAACCGTTTCGACCTCCTCATCGCCCCGGCGATCTTCCTCTTCTGGCCGCTGCTACTGCTTGCGCCGGTAACGCTGGGCGGGCGCACGCTGCTGCCGGCCGACAATCTGATCGGATTCGAGCCGTGGACCTCGGTGGCCGACGACTACGGACTGGTACGACCGTACGCGCCGCATAATGAGTTGCTCTCCGATCTCATCCTTGAGAATTACGTCTGGAAGCAGTTTGTCAATTCGGCCATCGACGCCGGCGAAGTCCCGCTCTGGAATCCAAACATCTTCGCGGGCGCGCCGTTTCTGGCCACTGGTCAGCACTCGGCCTTGTATCCGTTCAGTATCCTCTTCTACTTCTTGCCGCTCGCGACGGCGTACGGCTGGTTTGCCCTTTCGCAGTATTTTCTCGCCGGGCTGACAGCGTACCTGCTCTTGCGCGTGTTGGGCGCCGGGCGTCTCGGCGCGCTGATTGCCGGGACGATCTATCAGCTTAGCCTGTTCATGGTAGTCAGCGCCGTATTCCCCATGATTGTCGCGGGGGCAGTCTGGCTGCCGCTCATTCTCGCGGCCATTGAACTTGTCGTGCTGCAGCAGCCCGCGCTCGGCGGCCGCCCCGCATCGCTGCCGTGGATGAGTCTCGGCGCGGTCGGATTCGGGATGGTGCTGTTGGCCGGGCATCCGGAAGTGGTCGCATACACGGCGCTGGTGAGCGCCGCGTACGCGGCGTGGCGGCTCGCGCCGCTTGTGCTGCGACGCGCCTCGTGGCGGGCTGTCCTGCGTCCGACCGTGTTCTTGCTCGCCATGGTCGCACTTGGCGTTGGGCTTGGCTCCGTCCAGTTCGTGCCGCTGTTGGACTTGCTCCCGGACAATTTCCGGTCGGGCGCGGCCACGCTTGCACAGGTGCGCAGCTGGGGCTTCCCCGCCCGGCGGCTGCTCACATTCGTCGTCCCGAATTTCTTTGGCAATCCCAGTCATCACGAATACTTCGACCTATTTGCCTGGCGAGTGACGCCGGTGAGCGTCAATGCTCGCGGCGATCCCATCCAGATGATCGACTGGGGCATCAAGAATTATGTCGAAGGCGGGGCGTACGTCGGGATTCTTGCGCTGCTGCTGGCCGGGCTGGGCGTGTGGGCGTTCGTGCGCGGTACCGACAAGCGCTCCCAATCGGCGCCGTTCTTTGCGCTGCTGGCGGGGGCAAGCCTGGCGTTCATTTTCGGCACGCCGCTGTATGCTGCCATCTACTACCTGCCCGGAATGAACCAGTTGCACTCGCCGTTCCGGTGGGTGTGGCCGCTGAGCCTTGCCGTGGCTGTCCTGGCCGGGTGGGGCGCGCGCTACCTGCAGCGGCTGCACGCAACACGTCCAGCAGCGCTTCGGCTGCTGGCGGGCGCGCTCATACTGGCCGGCAGCGCCACATTCGCCGCGCTGGGCGCGGCGCGCGTGGCCTTTGCGCGCCTCGCACCGTTCATCGCGCGCGCGTTGGCCGAGCTGGCATTGGCGTCCAGAGCGTTTGCCGACGGGCGCATGTTTTTCTCGTACGAAGCCGTTTGGATCGCCGTCGCCGCATTGATGCTGATTGGCGCCGGCATCGTCCTCTGGGCAGTCGGCAGCCCGCGCCGGATCAAAGGTCGCCCAGTGTGGGAGCTGCTGGCGGTCATCGTTGTGGGCGGAGACCTGCTCATTGCCGGAGCGGGATTCAATCCCAGCGCGGATGCACGCATCCTGGAGTACACGCCGCCGGCTGTCGAATATCTGCGAGCGGACGAATCGCGGTGGCGGTTCACCACCTACGACCCCGGTGGGCGCAAACCGATGAATGCCAACACCGGCTGGATGTTCAACCTGGAAGATGTGCGCGGCTACGATTCGATCATTCCGCGCCAGTACGCGCGCTACATGGGATTGATACAGCCGCAGGGCGAGCTGCAGTTCAACCGCATCGCACCGATCGATAATCCCCAGAGTCTCGATTCGCCGCTGCTCGACTTATTGAACGTCAAGTACGTGCTCACGCTCGATGACATCGACAGCCCCAAATACACGCTCGTCGAACAGGAGAGCGGCCTGCGCATCTATCGCAACGAGGGTGTGCTGCCGCGCGCGTTTACGCTGCCCGAAGGCTGCGCGGTGGCTGTGGACGATTTTGGCGCTGGAGTGCAGGTCTACGACCCGCGCCAGTATGTCTTGTTGGAAAGCGATTCGGCCTCGGCGACCAACGCCGGCCGCGAGCCGTCCTTGTCGGCGGCTGCATGCACAGCGGCGCCCGCCACAATCACGCTGTCGGCGTTCAATACGGTTGTGGTCGATGTGCAGGTGGAAGCGCCCGCCTTCCTGGTGCTGGCCGATTCGTATGCGCGTGGCTGGCTTGCGTTTGTGCGCCCCTTCGGCGCAGACGAAGCGGAAGAGACGGAACTGACGCTCCTGCGCGCGAATGGCAATTTCCGCGCTGTGCTGCTGTCGCCGGGCGCGCACACCGTACGATTCCGCTTCAGTCCCGACTCGTTCAAACTTGGCGGCTTTCTATCCGCCATGGCGGCCATGACGCTTGTGTTCGTCATCGGCACGTGGCTCTGGCGTTATGCCTATCGTGAGAGCGCTATCGACTCGCCCGCCCGCCGCGTGGCAAAGAACAGCCTGGCCCCCATGGCGCTTAGTCTGCTGAACCGCCTGATCGACTTTGTTTTCGCTGCGTTCTATTTGCGCGTGCTTGGCCCGGGGGAGGCCGGCAATTACACCACCGCAATTGTATTGATCGGCTGGTTCGACATCTGGACGAATTTCGGCCTCAACACCTGGCTCACCCGCGAGGCTGCGCGCGACCGCTCCAGCGCGAGCCGGTTTTTATCCAACACGACCATCTTCCGGCTGCTGCTTGGGGGGGGAACCTTCCCGATCTTTGTGGGTGGAGTCGTGTTGTACCAGCTGCAAACCGGCGCGCTCGGGAATGACACGGTATTCGCCGTCGTATTGCTCGCCTTCGGCATCATGTTTTCGTCCATCACCAACGGGCTGAGCGCGCTGTTCTACGCATACGAGCAGGCCGAGTATCCCGCCGCCATTACAAGCGTGACGACGATCCTGAAAGTGTCCTTTGGGGCCGTGGCATTGCTGCTCGGATACGGATTTGTGGGGCTGGCTGGATCGACGATTGTGGTGAACTTCGTCACGATGGTCATCATGGGGACGGTCGCATGGCGGCTTTATTTCCGGCCGACGTGGAATTTCGACCGGGACATGCAGCGCGAGATGGCGCGTGACTCGTTCCCGCTCATGCTCAACCACCTGCTCGCGACGCTGTTCTTTAAGATCGACGTGCCGATGATCCGCGCCATGCGCGGCGATGCGGAGGTGGGACGCTACGGCGCTGCGTACAAATTCGTCGACGCGTTTAACGTTATTCCGTCATTTTTTACACTGGCGTTATTCCCGGTGATGAGCCGGCAGGCGCGGAATGACCGTGCGGGGCTGCAGCGCACGTACCACCTGGCGTTGAAACTGCTTGTTGGGACGGCCATCCCGACGGCGATCGTCGCCACCACGCTCGCCACGCCGCTCATCGGGCTGTTGGGCGGGCGCGAGTTCCTGCCGGACGGCGCGCGTGCGTTGCAATTAATGGTGTGGTCGATCCCATTCGGGTGGATCAATAGCGTGACGAACTACCTGTTGATCTCGGTGGACCAGCAGCGCGCGCTGACGCGCGCCTTTGTGATCGGTTTAACATTTAACGTGGTGATCAACGCCATCTTTATTCCGCGGTACGGGTTTGCGGCGGCGGCCGTTTCCACCATCCTTTCGGAGCTGGTCGAGGGAATGGCGTTCCAGTTTTACGTGTACCGCCACGTCGGGCGTGTGCCGTGGGTGAAGCTGTTCTGGCGGCTGGCGCTGGCGGGCGCGGTCATGGGCGGCCTGGTATTGTTGTTCGGGCAGGTCTATATACTGCTCGGACTGGCTGTGGGAG
>JBHHUI010000323.1:0-4324 GCA_046753805.1 Anaerolineales bacterium | reverse complement strand
GCATGGCGTGTCTGGCATTGCCGGCCCGGAATTCCAGGCCGCGCTGGACGCCGTGTGGTCGCGCCTCGGCGTCAATGCAGACTCTTCCGCCATGAATCCCCCGAACCGAGCACTGGCGCGCGGCTGTGAAGCTCTCGGGTATCGGCAGGACGTGATCGCGCGCAATGTGCGTAATTGCAAGTTTGACGATTGTGGTTGGTGCTGCTTCGGCTGCATTCACGAATCCAAACAGAGCACTTTCAATACGTATTTGCAGGATGCCGTTACAGCGGGCGCCGATATTCTCACGCATTGCCAAATAAAGCGTGTGCTAGTGGACCGGGGTAGTGTGTACGGCGTGCAGGGCGTTGCGCCCGGGCAACACGGCATCGATCACCACGTCATCGTATCTGCGCCCATTGTCGTGCTGGCCGCTGGCGCAATCCACACGCCGGCGATTTTGTTGCGCAGTGGCATTGGCAATCCAAACATCGGCCGCAACCTGCGCTTGCATCCCACCACTGCAGCGCGCGGGGAGTACGCCGAGCCGATGGAAACGTGGCGCGGTGTGATGTCCACGATCTATTCTGATGAATTTGCGGACCTGGACGGACGCGGCTATGGAACGATCCTCGAGGTGCCGCCCGCGCATCCGGGGCTGCTCGCCTCCGCGCTTCCCTGGCGTTCGGGCCGCCAGTTCAAGGCAATCATGTCCCGGCTTGCATATCAAGCGGCTTTCATTACGCTTACGCGCGATCGGGACGGCGGGCGTGTCTCGGTAGATAAACGTGGGCGTCCGCGATTGCACTACCGGCTCTCACCGGGAGACGCGGCGCATATGCTGGTTGGTCTTAAAGCAGCCCTGCGGGTACACGTGGCCGCCGGTGCGCTGGAAGTGGGCACTGTGCACGCGTGGCTGGAGCCGTACCATGTCGCCGACGGCACAGGGACGGATTTTGAAGCGTTTCTCGAGCGCGTGGAGGCCGCCGGCGCCGGCGTCAACCGGTTGGGCGTGTTCTCGGCGCATCAGATGGGTACCTGCCGCATGGGCGGGCGGCGCGCCCATTCCGTCGTGGACCCGCATTGCGAAAGCTGGGACGTTCGCAACCTGTTCGTCGCGGACGCGTCCACCTTTCCCACCGCGTCCGGCGTCAACCCCATGATCACCATCATGGCGATCGCGCACCGGGCGGCGCAGTTTGTCAAGACACGCCTGTAGTAGCGAAATCGAGGGGAATGCCGTCGCGGGCGATGTTTTCGTACAGTCCAGTTCCCCCGTCCTCTAGTTGCGCCCACCGTTGTTGACTGATGATCCTGGGGGCGATCAACACGTCATATTCTAGGGAAACATCCGAACTAACATCGATAATGGCATGTCGAAATTGCCAGTCCTCAGCATCTGCAATGATGAGGACATCGATGTCCGATTCGACATGGCTGTCGCCTCTGGCTTTGGAGCCAAACAGAACTACGTTCCGGATACGACCAGCGAAATCGCGCCTGAGCAGGCCGATAAATGCATCAATCGCATCTCGTTCGTTTTGCTCAATCAGCTTGTCAAATCTCGGGTTCATTTCCGCCACCGCGAGCATTTCGTGGGCGTTCTCTATGTACAAGGCCACTTCGCGTCGGCGTGCTTCTGTGTCGGTCATCAGGAGCCTTCTTTCACGTACAGTATACCGGAGCGCGCCAAGTCAACGATAATACACTTGGGGATGGTTTCCACATTTCGCGAACTTCAAGACCTCGATCTGATTGGAGTTGGGAGGACAAATGACCGAACAAGTGATTCTAACCGAGACTCACGGCCACGCCGGGCTGATCCGCATCAACCGCCCACAGCAGCGCAACGCGCTCAACGGCGAAGTGATCCGCGCGCTCGTCGAGGCCGTGGTCGCCTTTGACATCGACCCGGACGTGCGCGCCATCGTCATTACGGGCGATGAACGCGCCTTTGCAGCCGGCGCTGACATCAAAGAGATGGCGGGCGCGTCTGCAATTGACATGCTGCTGGCCGACCGCATCGAGCAATGGGATCGACTGCGGGCCATCAAGATTCCGCTGATCGCCGCCGTGTCTGGCTGGTGTCTCGGGGGCGGCTGCGAACTGGCGATGGCGTGTGACATGATCGTCGCCTCCGAGTCGGCGCAGTTCGGGCAGCCGGAGATCAACATCGGCATCTTTCCGGGCGCGGGCGGCACGCAGCGCCTGACGCGCGCCATCGGGAAAGCGCTCGCCATGGAAGTGGTCCTGAACGGGCGGTTCCTGACGGCGGCGGAAGCCGCGCGCTTCGGACTCGTGAACCGCGTCGTGCCGGTGGAGATGTATCTGGAGACGGCGCTTGAACTTGCCAACGAAGTCGCCGCCCGCGCGCCGCTGGCCGTGCGGCTTGCACGCGAGGCGGTCAATAATGCATTTGAAACACATCTGCGTGACGGCATCGCCGACGAACGGCGGAGTTTTTACCTGCTCTTTGCAAGCGATGATCAGAAGGAGGGCATGGCGGCCTTTATCGAGAAACGAGCGCCCGATTGGAAAGGGCGCTGATTGCGCTTTGCAATCGGTTGCGATACCATAACCGGCCATGATCAGCGCTGCCTCCGCCGCCGAAACTGTGGTGGCAAAGAAGTCGAAGACGATTGGCTATCGCGACATTGTACGCGGGCTGGAGCAGGTTGGCGTCAGCGATCGCGCCCGGCGGGTGATTGTTCACGCCTCCCTGTCTTCGCTCGGCAATGTGCGCGGCGGAGCCGAAACGCTGCTGGCGGCGCTCACGAGTGAATGCCACACCGTCGTTATGCCCGCGTTCACCTATCAGACGCTGGTCGTGCCGGAGACCGGTCCGCCGGATAACGGCATGACCTACGGCAGCGCCAGCGAGAAGAACCAG
Source organism: Anaerolineales bacterium (assembly GCA_046753805.1). Classification (GTDB taxonomy): domain Bacteria; phylum Chloroflexota; class Anaerolineae; order Anaerolineales; family JBHHUI01; genus JBHHUI01. The sequence goes on along the minus strand of JBHHUI010000323.1, from coordinate 1,455 downwards.
CGCGCCGAGTTCTGGCATGCAGATTTACCGGTGCATCCGGAAATTGGCGCGGCGGCCGAGCAGCTTCGGCAGCTCGAAGGGTCCGTGCGCAGCGACCATCCGGTGCTCTCCTTTGTCGCATATGGCGAGGACGCCCAAGAAGTCATGGGGGCGCAGTCGCATGACGATCCCTTCGGACCTATTTCGTGGCTGGCAGACCACGACGGCGACGTGCTCCTGATTGGAGTCAGCCACCGGGTCAACACCGCGATCCATCTGGCAGAGCAGCGCGCCGGGCGCAAGTCCTTTGTGCGCTGGGCGCTCACGGAACGGGGAGCAGTCGAAGTGCCGCACTGGCCGGGCAACTCCGGCGGCTTCGACGCCATTGCTCCGTATGTGGCAGAGTTCACCGCTCGTGGGCAAATCGGCACCGCCAATGTGCAACGAATTCCGCTTGTCGAGTTGCTGGATGCGGCGACGAGCCTCCTGCGGGAACAACCGGACGCACTTCTAACGGACGACCCCACTGACGAACGGTCTGCCGCGATTCGGCGGGCGCTGGAAGCCTCTTAGAAACGAACCATCATCCACATACCCTGGCCCGGCAGTGGTCCGGGCGCTGTGTCATAAGGACGAACTGAGCATGCGGACGATTTACGTCGACAAGATCATTCCGAAGATGCTGCTCGTCAAAGGGCTGCGCAGCGCGTGGCCGGGCGTGGTATGGAGTCCGCTGTCGCCCGCCAAAGTCGCAGACCTGGAAGACACGGCGCTGCCCGGCGACCGCTGGTTGCGCGTGCAGAACCGCGTCTGCGGCATTTGCGCCACCGATCTCTCGCTGTTGAATGTCGCCGTCGATCCCTCTGTCGTACCGGCTGCGCTGCCCGGGAACAACCGCTTCTATCTCGGGCATGAGGTCATCAGCGATGTGGTGGAGGTCGGGCCTGGCGTTTCTCAGTTTTCCGTGGGCGACCGCGTTATCATGGACACGCGCTTTGCCGGGCCGAATTGCCGCTCGCAGGAGATCGATCCGGTTTGTGATGCCTGCGCGCGGGGTGATTTTAGCCTGTGCGTCCATATGTCTGCCGGGCGCGGCCTGCGCGGCGCCGGCGGTGGATGGGGCGACGGGTACACGGCACACGAGTCAGAAGTCTATCCGTGCCCGGACGACATCTCGGACGATCAGGCTGCGCTGGTGGAACCCATGGCGGTGGCGCTCCACGCTGTGCTGCGGCGGCCGCCGGGAATGTATGATCGCGTGCTCGTAATCGGCGCCGGCATTATCGGCTTGCTTACGGTGCAGGCGGTGCGGGCCGTGTCCCCCGACAGCAAGATCACGGTGATGGCGAAGTACCCACATCAGGTTGATATGGCGCGCCAGTGTGGCGCGGATGACATACTCGACCCGTCGGCGGGCTATGCTGAAGTAGCCCGCCGGTTCGAGATCGAACATTTCACTTCGCCGCTTAACAAGGG
>JBHHUI010000322.1:0-4325 GCA_046753805.1 Anaerolineales bacterium | reverse complement strand
CGGTGTTCGGGCTGCCGGGCAACCCGGTCAGCGCCATGGTTATCGCCGATATTTTCCTCGTACCCACCCTGTATCACCTACAAGGTCTTTCCGCGCCCGACCCGCGCGTGGTGCGCGCCCGCCTATCGGCCAACGTGCCTTCGACCGCCGGCCGCGAAGACTACGTCCCGGCGCGCCTCGCCCGACGCGCCGGCGAATTGTGGGCCGAACCGGTCTGGGGCAAGTCGAATCTGATTTTCACCCTCGTAAACGCCGAGGGCGCGATTATGGTCCCACTCAACTCCAACGGACTGAACCGGGACGAACTAGCCGACGTGCGCCTGTTTTAGTCGGCATGCGCCCTACTATTCTGGAGGCCCTTTCCGACCTGTATGGCCCGGCCGCAGCCCATGACGTCGCTGGGCGGCTCCAGAACATGCTGGACGAATACCGCCCGCGGCTGCCGTTTCCCCACCCGCGCAGCTTTTCTGAGCGCGACGCCATCCTCATCACGTACGGCGACATGGTACGCGCGCCAAGCGCGCCGCCTCTGGCCGTACTGGCCGATATTCTGCGGCGACACGTCGCCGGACTGGTCTCGGCCATCCACCTGCTGCCGTTCTTTCCGTACTCATCCGACGATGGCTTCTCAGTGATTGATTACCACACCGTCGATCCTGCGCTGGGCGACTGGTCCGACATCGCTGCGTTGGGCGCACAGTTCCAGTTGATGATCGATGCGGTCGTCAATCACGTTTCGACGCAGCACAACTGGTTCCGGCGCTTCTGTGACAACGCTCCCCGCTATCGCGACTACTTCATCGTCGTCGATCCGGCGACTGACCTGAGCCGAGTCTTCCGGCCGCGCGCCCGGCCGCTGCTCAACCCCGCACAAACCGCCGCCGGTCGGAAGCATGTATGGACCACCTTCAGCGCCGATCAGATCGACCTCAACTATCGCAACCCGGACGTATTGCTCGCCGTGCTCGAAGTGTTGCTTTTCTATGTTTCGCAGGGGGCCTCATTTCTCCGCCTCGACGCCATCGCCTATCTGTGGAAGGAGCCGGGCACGTCCAGCATCCACCGGCCGCAGACCCACCGGATCGTTCAGCTCATGCGCGCTGTGCTAGACGAAGTTGCGCCGCAAGTCATCCTTATCACCGAGACGAACGTGCCGCACCCAGACAACATCGCGTATTTCGGCGACGGCGCAAACGAGGCCCAGATGGTATACAACTTCTCGCTGCCGCCGCTCGTGCTGCACGCCTTTCACACCGGCGACGCCGCTGCCCTCGCCCGTTGGGCCGCAGCGCTTACGACGCCCTCCGAGAAAGTGACGTTCTTTAACTTCCTCGCCTCGCATGACGGGATCGGCGTCACGCCGGCGCGTGGGATTCTGAGCGATGCTGCGATCGAGGCGCTGGCGGAGCGTACGCTGGCGTTAGGCGGCCGGGTCTCGTACAAAAGCAACCCGGACGGGACGCAGAGCGCCTACGAGCTGAACATCAACTACCTGGATGCACTGGGTGACCCGGCGCATGCCGACGAGCCGCTGGAAATCATAGCGCGTCGCTTCTTGTGCGCCCAGGCGATCATGCTCGCGCTACGCGGCGTGCCGGGCATCTATTTTCACAGTCTGTTCGGCTCGCGCGGCTGGCCCACCGGGGTTGCGCGCACCGGCCGACCTCGCACAATTAACCGCCAGAAGCTCCAGCGCGCGCCGTTAGAGGCTGAACTGGCCGATCCGCACAGTCTGCGCAAGCGTATCTTCTCGCAGTTTGCGCACATGCTGCGTGTACGCCGCGCCTGCCCGGCCTTCCACCCGAGCGGGGCGCAGCGCGTGCTGGTTGTTGAACCGGCGGTGTTCGCCGTGCTGCGGTCCGACCCCGCCGGGGAAACGCACGTGCTGTGCCTGCACAACGTATCGGCCGTCCCCCGTCGGCTGGCGCTGCCGGAAACGGAGCTTCCGTTTTCCCGAAACGCCGGCCTGGCCGACCTGCTTGGGAACAGCGGCGCGCTGTACGGAGCTGAGCTTACCCTGGCGGCGTATCAGCGCTTGTGGCTGGTTGAAGCAAAGAACTGAGACTACCCCTCGCCGCCGCTACTGTCCGTTCACGCCGAAACAATTCTCAAGCTGAATACGTAGCTTGTGGCGCAGTACGGTGTACGAGAAGTGCTGCAGCGCCAGGCCATAATTGTGCCTGCAGATGGCAGCCTCTTTTTCCGGATCGCCCAGAATTTCTCGCACGCGACGCATGGTGGCGTCGGTGATGTATTCGTCGAACTCGATCACCTGGAATCCCTTGGGGCGGATGTCAATGGAGAATATCGAGTAATTATTGACGACGATCGGGCGCTTGAAGTAGAGCGCCTCCAGAAACGCGTTGCCGAAACCTTCGAATACCGAGGGATAGGTGACCAGGTCTGCAAAGGGGTAGGCGTCCCACAGACTGTAAACCTTGCGTCCCGCCCGGTCGCGGCCGCGTTGCTGGGCGAAAAACCCGGATGCGAAAACGATTTTTACCCCCAAGAGCTGGGCGTATTCACGCACGCGCTGCGCATATTCGTCGCCCTCGTCGCCCGTGGCGTGTGAGATGACGAGACAGGCCTTGCGCTCCAGCCGGTGCACGAGTTCAATCGCCTGTTCAATCCCCTTACGAGCCACGACACGTGTAGGCTGCAAGACAAAAAGTTCGTCCGGGTCCAGTCCTAACGTCTCACGAATGTCGGCCGAATACGCATCGGGCTGCGGGGCCGGTCGCTCGAAATTCATCACGTTCGGTATGACGGCCGAGCCAACTCCTTTGCGCCGCGCCAGTTGGTGGCGCGCGGAACTGTTAATGACAACGTGATGGACGGAGGGCAAGTGCGGCGGGAACGCCATGCTGATGTAATCCCACACGCCGTTGACAAGAAAGCGCTTGCGCTCCCAGGTGAAATCGTGATGGTGGGCAATGGTCGGCAGGCCGGTTTCGGCAATCAACTCGGTGAGCGCCAGGCCGAGCGGGATGTGCAGCGGGATGGCGAGCACGTTTTCGGGGATGAGCACGTCGATCGCAAAGCGACGCACGAACTCGTCCAGCTGCGCCCGCATGTGCTCGCGCATTTTGTGAATCCAGACGGTGTCCGCTGACTTGCGGCGGCTATGTCCCCAGAACTGCTGGTGGCGGGCGCGCACCTCCGGATGCCGATAAAAGGCCTCCTCGACGACCAGGCTGCGCTCCGGTGGACGGTCGCTCAGGCCGCAGAAGTAAAAGCACGTGTGCCCCATCTGCTCCAACACTTCAGCCCACTTAGCGGTCTCCAGTGAGACGCCATCGGTGCCAGAGAAGCGAGTCGAGACGAAGCCGATGTGAAGTGCGCTACGGTCGGGAGTGCGGCGGTTGTTTGGAATCATCTCCGCGTGGGGGAGCAACGACTTCAACCTGCTCGACCGTTGCGTTCGGGGGGATCAGGTCCCATGCCTGTGTGATGGAATGTCCGGAATAATAGGCCTTAATTAACGCGAGCGCCAGTCCGTGCGAGGCGACGACTACCTGCTGCGCGGGGAACGCGGCGACGATGTCCGCGACGGCGTTCAGGACGCGCGTTTGCACTGCGCCGACCCTCTCGCCGCCCGGCGGGGCGATGTGCACCGGGTCGGCCGCCCGCCGCGCGAATTCGGCGGCGTAGCGCGCCTTGATCTCGTCCAGGAGTAACCCTTCCCACACCCCCTGATTGATCTCACGCAGCCGTACATCGGTGTACAGCGGAAGCGTGCAGCGCTGCGCGATGATTCGCGCCGTCTCGTAGGCGCGCTGCAGATCAGAAGTGTAGACCGCACTGGGAGACAGGTCGGCGAGCTGCGAAGCGGCCGCGTGCGCCTGGCGGCGTCCCAACGCATTGAGCGGGATATCAGATTGACCCGTGTAGCGCCCCTGCACGTTCCAATCCGTTTGCCCGTGGCGCACGAGGAATAAGGTTGTCATGCTGTGTTCGGTCACCGCGCACCGGCGGGCTACTCGCTTATTTCCGGCAGGCCCCACTTTTTCCGATATGCGGGCACTTCCACCATGGGCGGGCGTTCCAGTTCCGCGATATCTTCCACATCCAGGAAAAAATATCCCGGTTCGTAACGAATAGATTTCATCGAACGATTGATGTCCATCAGCATCTCGCGCCCGTAGCGTCGTTCGAGTTTGGAAAAGAGCGCCTGGATAATGGCGAACGACATGCGGCTCAAGCGCGCCAACGGCTGATTACGGTGAATGCGCTCCTCGAGGTCCACCTGGGCAATGGAAGCCAGCTTGAATTTCTCGAAGGCGTCGATCAAAAGCGCGATTTCCACCCCGTAGCCGGAGGCGAAC
>JBHHUI010000321.1:0-4329 GCA_046753805.1 Anaerolineales bacterium | reverse complement strand
TACCGGCGATTGATATTGATATTGGGTTACCATTTGATTTGTCCAGTGTACTTCATGAGCCGGCTGGCGTCTAGTACTGGTTGCAAGAAGTGTGCCACACTTATCGCACCATTTCCATATTCCCGCGAGTGATAGAATTACCAATATGGCAGAGAAGTTGACAATAATCGGCGGTGGACTGGCCGGATCCGAAGCAGCCTGGCAGGCAGCGCAACGTGGAATTCCGGTCCGCTTATATGAAATGCGACCTGTGCGTTCGACCGGAGCGCACACAACCGATTACATGGCCGAGCTGGTATGCTCAAATTCCCTTGGGTCAAACCTTCCCGATCGGGCATCCGGCTTGCTAAAAGCAGAACTGCGACGCATGGCAAGCCTCGTGCTGGAATGTGCAGACGCCACCGCAGTGCCAGCTGGCGGCGCGCTGGCTGTCAGTCGAGACGATTTCGCCCGCCTTGTCACCCGGCGCCTATTGTCGCATCCCGGCATCGAACTCATACGCCAGGAGGTACAACAGGTTCCAGCCAGACCAGTCATCGTCGCCTCCGGTCCCTTAACGGCAACAGCATTGAGCGAAGATATTGCCCGCGTGCTGGGACGCGACCACCTATATTTCTATGACGCGCTAGCCCCCATCGTATACGCAGACAGCGTGGACATGACTATCGCCTTCCGCGCCTCCCGCTACGAGCGCAATTCCACACCAGACGGGCAGGGCGATTACATCAACTGTCCCTTCACCCGCGCGGAGTACGAGCAGTTTATCCATGCGCTCCAGTCGGCCGAACGCATTGAACTCCACGAGTTCGAACAGGATATCAAGAGCGGCGTGCGCGCGGGCGCACACCGATTCTTCGAGGGCTGCTTGCCAGCAGAGGTCATCGCGGCGCGCAGCCTTGACGCGCTTGCCTTCGGCGCGATGCGACCAGTCGGCCTGCAGAACCCCCAAACAGGGCAGCGCCCCTATGCGGTAGTGCAACTCCGGCAGGACAACCTCGCGGGGTCACTGTACAACCTGGTCGGGTTCCAAACTAATCTGACATGGCCCGAACAGCGCCGCGTTCTGCGCATGATTCCCGGACTGCAAAACGCGCGCTTTGCCCGCTATGGAATGATGCATCGCAACACATTCATAAACGCGCCGAAACAGCTACGGGCAACGATGCAGGCGCGCACGCGCGACGATCTTTTTTTTGCCGGACAAATCACAGGGGTCGAGGGATACGTAGGCAATGTGGCTTCCGGCTGGGTTGCCGGCGTCAACGCGGCCCGATTGCTGCAGGGACGCTCGCCATTGCAGTTGCCAAAGGAAACGATGACCGGCGCGCTGTGCCGATACGTCGCCCACGCAGAGCCAGAAACCTTTCAGCCGATGAAGGCAAACTTTGGCCTGCTGCCGGAGCTTGCACCACCACCCACCCGGAAAAAGTGGCCAAAGCGCGAGCGATACGCGCGTTACGCTGCCCGGGCGCGCCGCGCGCTGGATGCATTTATCGACGAGACAGAACTTCTCGCAGAAGCTGCGAGCGAGGTCTAAACCTCAGTCAGAGGTACCATATTATCGGGAAGCTGCACATCCGGGACGCCTTCTACCGTCTCACGCACGAGCTGGTCAACGACCGCGTGCAGGGCCACACGCCGGGCGTCTTCCGAAGGGTCTTCAGCAGCGCCTGCCACGTCAAGCGCTTGCGCATAGGTGTGCAACTGACGGTCAGCGCTCGTGCCTTCTCGTAAGATCGTGCGGACGTAGTTTATTTCTTCGGTACTCCCCAGCTCGTGCGCAGACTCTGCTATCAGGTCGAGCAGCTCAAGGGCAAGAAAATCCATCGGCACTTCTTCAGCACGTCCAAAATCGATCAGTTTACCGTGTATCCCATAACGCATGGCGCGCCACTTATTCTCTGTGATGTGATGACGGCGATAGTGACGCCAACTCCGGTTCTCAAGCCGGAGCCTGAGCAGCATATTCACAACCGCTTGCACAAGCGCTACGATGCAGACAGTTTCATCAACGCGCGTGCCCATATCGGCGATTCGGACTTCGAGTGTGTCGAACTGGGGATGCGGGCGTACATCCCACCAGATTTTCGTGGCATCCACTTTGCGTGATTCGTCCTGCTCTGATATTGAACCAGCGCGCCCCAGCAAATCAACAAAGGATTGATATTCGGAATAGGACCTGAACGACTGCGGGATGCCTGTACGGGGCAGCATTTCAAATATCACGCTCCGATACGACTTCAAGCCCGTCGGGCGGCCCTGCCAGAACGGCGAACTAGTCGAGAGCGCCAGAATGTGCGGCAGGAAGTAACGCAGCTGATTCATAATCTCAATCATCAGGTCACGATTGCCCTCACCAAACCCAATGTGTACATGCATACCGAAGATCAGCAACTGCTGCGCAACACCCTGCATCTGATCAAGAAGCTTGCGATAGCGTTCCCCGGCGTTGATATCCTGACTAACCCAATTTGCGAACGGATGTGTGCTGGCCGCGGCGATGCACATACCGTCTTCCGCCGCTAATTGACAGACAGCTCGACGCAATCGGACGACCTCATGACGGACCTCCTGAATATTGCGGCACACATGACTGCCAACCTCAACCTGACTTTGCATGAATTCGGGTTTAAGTTGCCCCTCAGGCAGTACGATACGACTTCTCTCCAGCAATTCCTGGACATAGGAATGCAGGTCGCGCGTCTCGGGGTGTATGATCTGGTACTCTTCCTCGACGCCGAGGGTTAACGGCACTTGATCCATCGCAAAACTCCAATGTTCCTCTTCGGAAGTGTATGGCAGCTTCAATGTTCGTGCAATAATCATCCGAAAACTTGCCTGAATTCCAGCAGTCCATACAATTAGGCCACCGTGAACACTCCGGCAGTTTCGCTCTTACGCCAGGCGCGCACCAATCTTGAACAGGCGGCCGTCGAACGCCTCGCCTCGGGCATGTTTATGCGTGAAAGCGTGGCGAGTGAGGTGACACGATTCTACGATCTTCTCGAGGACGCCCTGGAATCGGGACATGGTGAGTGGATGGACCCGATTTTAAACGATTGGGTACAAGCGCGCCTGACACAGTCCCGCGCCGAATCGGAATTGCTCCCGGTACTGCAGCAGCTAAAAACGGTAACGTGGGATGTACTGCGCCAAGAACTTACAACCGAGAATCTGATTAAAGCCCTATATGGACTCGAACCCATCTTCGACTATGCGGTCAACAAACTTACCACCATGGAAACGGAGGCCTTTCTCGCAGAAAGCAAAACCCAATTGCTAGAGGCGCAGTATGATTTAGAACGCCTCGACAAGTCCAAATCCGACTTCATCGCAGTTGCAGCGCACGAATTGAAGACGCCGCTTACGCTCATCGAGGGCTACACCAATATCCTGGGCACCGAATTGACGGGCGCGGATGGCGGTCGCACGGATATCATTCTACGCGGCATGTCGAACGGCACGCGACGGCTCAAAGAGATCATCGAAGACATGGTAGACGTTTCGATGATCGACAACGATATGCTTAATTTAAACTTCCAGCCCGTAAATATCGAGCAACTATTCGACATAGTCGCCAGCGAACTTAGCGATGCACTCAAAGAACGCAAGCTCACATTCACCGTGAAGCCGTTTGATCCAGACGCACGCGCTACTTACGCCGACTCAGAAAGACTTTACCAGGTTTTCATGAACGTCATATCTAACGCGATCAAGTTTACGCCAGACGGCGGCTGCATTACCATTAGCGGGCGCGCCTTGCCAGGATTTGCGGAGGTCACCATCGCAGACACCGGCATCGGCATCGCACCGGAAAATCAGGTTCGCATATTCGAAAAATTCTCGCAGACGGGCGACGTTTCACTCCACTCCAGCGGAAAGACGAAATTCAAGGGTGGAGGGCCGGGCCTGGGGTTAGCCATCGCAAAAGGAATCATCGAGGGACACGGCGGCACGATCTGGTGTGACAGCCCCGGATATGACGAGCAGGCGCTGCCGGGCAGCACGTTCCACGTCATGGTTCCGTTGCGCGACGCGCCGCCGGAATCCCATACGACCAAGCTTTTTGGTCTGACATCCGAGGACCTCAATCAGCTGGCCGCGCTTGAGTGAATCCCCAATAAAGGAACAGCCACATTACATGGTCAAACGCTCTGCTCGGATGCAGCGACTGCAGCCGTACTTTTTTGCGGAGGTTTCAGCACACATCGAATCGTTGCGCGCCGCCGGGCGCGACGTCATCCGGCTGGACATCGGCGCGCCAGATATGCCGCCGGCGCCGGACATCGTCGCAGCGCTGGTTTCGGCCGCTGGCCGGGCGGATACACA
>JBHHUI010000320.1:0-4340 GCA_046753805.1 Anaerolineales bacterium | reverse complement strand
AGTCGCTACACATGGTAGCTTGGAGAGGCATTCCGGGCAACTGGAGGTGACACGATATTGGTCGGTTCCCGACGACCATTGCCTTAATCAAAGTTTCTCGGGCGCCAACCGCCCAGCAGCCCCACCTTCCGCTCCAGCGATGTGAGTATAATTCGCCGCCATGGAACTCCACGCACTCCCTCTCACCTACCGCGCCACGATAAAAGCGGAGTACCTCGACCACATGGGACACATGAACGTAATGTGGTATACGCACCTATTCGACCAGGCCACATGGGCATTTTTTGCGCAAGTCGGGATGGACAAAGCCTATTTCGAGGAACACTCGGCCGGCTGCGCTGCGCTCGAACAGCACACACACTATCTGGCCGAACTACGCCACGGCGCGAACGTTTCGTTGCGCAGCCGGGCATTGGGGCGGTCACCCAAACGCCTCCATTTCATGCACTTCATGGTGAATGAAGACGCGGGGGTTCTGGCTGCGACGACGGAAATTATCGGCATTCACATTGACCGCGGCGCGCGGCGCTCCTCGCCGCTGCCCGCGTCGATTGCGGCGACGATCGATCGTCTGCTGGCAGAACACCAAGCGCTGAACTGGGACGCGCCCGTCTGTGGGCTGATGGAGCCATAGCGCGAGCAAAGCCCGGGTACCTATCCCAGGCCGTGGCCCTTGCGCCACGCGCGCATGCGCCCGCCACGCCGTTGCCAGAAGCGGATACGCGCCGGGTCGATGCGCCGCTTGGCCATGGTCCGTTTCACGGCCAGGGATAGCTGTCCCCGCCAGCGCTTCAAGGTGACTGGCCTACCCGATCTACCAGCCGGCGCGGCTGGTCCCGCATGCAACGACGCTCGTGGTGGCTGATGATCCCACGGCGACGCAGGTGCAGGCAGCGCTGACCGTCGCAGCTGCGTTTGGGCGGATGAGCGCGGGCCAACTCCCCCTGTCGCTGACGCCGGAAGCCATGCTTTCGGATGCGGACCGGAGCGCCAACGATCTCATCTTCGTCGGCCCGTTCAGCGCGCCCGGTTCGCATGCGGTTCCCTCTGACCCGGAGGACGGGATCATCGAGATAATCGCGTCGCCGTGGAATCCGGAGCGGGTCATGCTCATCGTTACCGGCAATTCGGAAGACGGCATTCTGAAGGCCGCCCGCGCGCTGAGTTCTGGCAATATCCAGACCAGCGCCACAAGCGATCTGGCGCTGGTTGTCAATGCCTCCGTCGGGCAGCTGCCGCGTTCGGTGTCGCCGGTGCGGGCGCTCGCCGACCTTGGATACGGAAATGTTACCATCGACCGCGCTGGACCGTCATCAACCGAATATGAATTCTTCATCCCGTCGGGCCAGCAGCCCGCAGGAGAGGCAGCGCTGGAGTTGGTCATCAGCCACGCGACGACCCTGGATTACAGCCGATCGACGCTGACGATCAATGTAAACACCGAGCACATCGGGAGCATCGAACTGCAGGACGGCACTTCACAATCGGGTCGGACACAGCTCACACTGCCAGCTTCCGCGCTGCGCTCCGGGTTCAACACCCTTGCAATCGCCGCGGACCTGATTCCGGCCAACGCATGTGGGGAAACCACGCCGCCCGAAGTGTGGCTGACGGTTCGGCCGGAATCGCAGCTGCAAATTCCACTGGCGCCGAAACCGAACAGCGCCGCGCGCGAACTCGCACTCGGCGAATATCCGGATGTGTTTGCCGCGCGTCCTGCACTGGACTCAGCGGCCTTCGTCGTGGCGGCGGGCGATGTCGTCGGACTGCAAGTTGCGACGCAGATCGCATTTGACCTCGGGGCGGACGCGCGCGGATCGGGCGTCACGATGGGTCCGACCGCACTGTTTGACGACGGGAACGTGCTGGACGTGCTCACAGAGAAGGCGCCGTTGTTCGTCGGCCGCGCCGGTCGGCTGCCCTCCATTGCGGGGTTGAGCAACCAATTGCCGGTTCCATTCGCCCCCGGCGAGGATTACGCCCGCGAGGTTGGGGGCGTCGTCTACCGGCTGCCGGAAGGCGCGAGTATCGGATACCTGGAAATGTTTCCCTGGCCGGGCGGCGACGTAGCGCTCGCCGTGCTTGGCACTGACGATGCCGGGCTGCTGCGTGCAGCGGGCACACTGCTGGATGCGCCGGCGTTGCAGCAACTGTCGGGGAATTTTGCCGTGCTGGGCGCAGACCAGGTGCTGGCCTTCCAGGTGGATGCAAATGCGGGCAGCATCGCGCCGTCGCCGCGCGAGGACGAACCGACGCCCCAACCGGACCGCCCCGGCTGGATCGTACCGGCGCTGGCGGTGTCGAGCGGGCTGACAGTGCTCGTGGTGCTGATCGTGCTGCTGGGAGCCTGGCGCGGTCGCCGCGCGCGCGACTAATCGCGCGCGACAAACACCTCGTCCAATACCGACAGCAGCTGCGTGACGTGATTTTCCAGCGTGAACTCATCGCGGACGGCGGCATGCGCCTGTGCACACAGCTGCTCCACCCGCGCAGCGTTCTCTGGCGCGAGCAAGTACCGGATTGCCTGCACATAGCCGGCGGGGGTGCCGTCGACGACAAGGCCCGTCTCTCCAGGCCGCACGTAGTCGCGCGCCCCGAGCGCATCGGAAACGATTGTCGGCTTTTTCATCCACATCGCCTGGAGGTACGTCAGCATCCCGGCAATGCGCCGCGTCCCCATCTGCATAGGCACCACGACGACAGCAGCGGTAGCGATCAAATCTACGAATTCGTTGGGCGACACGAGACCGGCCCGGACGTTGGGCGGCAGGTCGTCGCGCCCGTCGAGCCGCGAAGTGCAGATGACGAACTGCTGCGCCGGCATACGCCGGGCGGCCTCAACGAGCGGCTCGTAGTCGCGGTAGGAATTCCCACCGGCAAACACATGTCCGGCCGTCGGCTTCTGCGCCGGAGATTCGTTGCGCGCCGTGGCGAGCCGGTAGAAGCGACAGGCTCGTAGCTTCTCGCGCGCGACGCCCCAGGTCTGCGAAAACGTTTCACACTCGGCCTCGGAATACACGACAAAGCGCCGGATAGCGCGGTTGGCGAGGCGGACGACTATGCGCTCCACCCAATGGCGTAGACCCGGCGAAGGTTCATACATCTCGCCATAGAACACAATTGCCGGCCGGCGGCGCGCCGGCCAGAATCCGATGTAGGCAGCAGCCAGCAGCTCGGGCTTGAGGCGCCCACGCGAACTGAAGAGCAACAGCGCGTTTTCGCGCCGCGCCGCGCGCAGCACCGCCCGAAACAGGCTCCATTCGTCCGCAGGATTAAACGGGCCGCGCGGCAGTTTGTCGAGACCTTCCGGGACGGGGATCAGGCGGGCGCGGGCTGCAAAGCGCGGGTCCCGGCACGCGCTGCGGAAGGTGGTGGCAAACGACCCATCGAAATTTGTATTCATGCGACGCCGATGTCCGTATACGATTTGATATTCACGCGGTAGTCCCAATCGGCCGCGTTGATCGCGGCGGGCAGCAAGTCGGCGTGCAGCAAACGCTCCGTGAATTTTGGCTGCCAGACCAACGCTCCCCAACACACATTGCCGACGTATTCGCTCGGTTTGTCCACGAGCCGGCGCCGCGCCAGGTCGAGTACGCCGAAGTGTTTCCACCGATCGTCGTCAACTTCAAAACAGAGTAGCGTGATTTCGGCGGACGCGTCCTGTTCAAATTCAAACGGGTTGGGTTGGATGTGCGTGTCGGCCATGCAAAAGTAGACGTTGTGGCCACGAATGTGCTCGCTGGCAGCCTTGATTGCATCGAGCAGGTTTCCAATCACGCCCGTCTGGTATACAAACGTGAAATCCCGAGCGGGATACTTTTTCAGAAGAAAGTCGCGGACGGCTTCTTTCTCCGACCGGATGACGACCACGATGCGGTCCATCCCGGAAGCGATCAGGTTGTCGAGGCTATATTCGATGATCGGTTTCCCGCGATACTCGACCAGCTCTTTCGGAGTGTCGAGCCCGAGCCGCGTGCCCAGCCCGGCCGCCGGCACCAGTCCAACTTTCAATGGGGCGCCCTCAATCATCCGTTATCACAACAACTTTCCGGATTTCTCAATTTCGAATTGCCGCGCCGATTGTACGACCGAATCGCAATTTAATGCTACGGGCCTACAAAACCTCCGAGGCTCGGAGACCACAGAGTTTTCCCGGGACATCTTCCAAAAGCTGAGCCGGTCACGGCGTGGTGATTTCCGCCGTGTGCGTGGTCGGATCGACGCGCACGCTTCCGCGCTGGAAGTCGCGCGCCCAGACCTCGCCGTCCTGATAGCGCGCGCCAAGCGGCTGCCCCAGGTCAAGGTCGTAGTTCTCGTATAACCAGGCATAGCGATAG
>JBHHUI010000319.1:0-4341 GCA_046753805.1 Anaerolineales bacterium | reverse complement strand
CCACCTTTGATGCCGAAGGTAGGTCCCTGGCTAGGCTGTCTGATGCAGCTGAATACGCGCCGCCGAAGATGCGCGCCAAGCGCTTGGGCCAGCCCGACAGTGGTGGTGGTTTTGCCTTCACCGAGCGGGGTCGGCGTAATGGCGGTCACGTCAATGTATTTCCCATTGGGCCGATCGGCCAGCCGGTCACGCACCGACAGGTGCACCTTGGCTTTGTGCTTGCCGTGCAGGTCTATCTCATCGGGCAGCAGGCCGATCTCCTCGGCCAGCTGTTGGATGGGCAACGGTTCGAGCGCCTGCGCGATCTCAATGTCACTCGGAACGGGCGTCTTCAGGTTTTGCAGCTTTCGTGTGGGCACGGTTGGCTCCTGAGTTGAATTGTAATTGGGGATTGGTAGTTGGAGATTGGGGCTTCAGCTAGGAATTTACGAATCTCTGGTCACTGACGCGCTTACCACCGCCCGCGCTCGAGCCGGATGTCGGCGTTGGGTAGGTCGGCTTCAGTCACGCGCTCTAGCTTGACGGCGCAGGCTTTGAATTCTGGAATCTTTGCTTGTGGGTCAAGTGCGTCGATCGTGAGGAGGTTTGCAGCAGCTTCGTGGAAGTGCATCGGGATAAACACCACACCGGGGTTCGATTTCTCTGTCACACGCGTGCGCAGGAAAACTTCACCGCGCCGCGAGGATACTTTCACGGGCTCGCCGTGGTCGAGACCCTGTCGCTTGGCGTCGATGGGGTGGATGTCTACGCGCGCCTCGGGGTAAAGCTGGGTGAGGTCCGAATGGCGCGACAGCGTGCCGCCATGCCAGTGTTCGAGCAGGCGGCCGGTGGTCAGAATGAACGGATATTCGTCGTCGGGCGACTCCGCGGCCGGAATGTATTCCAGCGGGAAGAACCGGCCGCGGCCGGAGGGGAACGATTCGGCGAACAGGTACGGCATTCCAGGATGGTTCTCGTCCAGCACGGGGTACTGCAGGCCGACGTTCTCGATGCGCTCGTACGTGACGCCGCGGTAGCCCGTGAACACGCCTCCCAATTCGTGTAGAACTTCTTCCGGCGCTTCGTAACCCCAGTAGGCTGAGTTTTCGCGCCCCAGGCGCTGCTCGATCCGGTTCGCCAGATCGCAAATAATCTGCCAGTCGGCGCGCGCCTGACCGCGTGGCTCGATGGCCTTGCGTACGCGCTGCACGCGCCGGTCGGTATTGGTGAAGGTGCCTTCCTTCTCCGCCCACGACGTGGCGGGCAGGAAAACGTCGGCATAGGCGCCAGACTCGTTGATGAACAGGTCCTGCGCCACGACGAACTCCAGGTTCTCCATGTGATGTCGCGTCACGTTAAGGTTGGGCTCGGTCATCATCGGATTCTCCCCCATGATGAACAGCGAGCGCACGCCGCCCGGCCTGGCATGGCTCAGGATTTCGGTCGTCGTCAGGCCCTTCTTGCGGCTGAGACCGCCCGGCTCGACGTTCCACGCCTGCTCCCATTTGGCGGCGTTTTCCTCGTCCACGACTTCCATATAGC
Source organism: Anaerolineales bacterium (assembly GCA_046753805.1). Taxonomy (GTDB): domain Bacteria; phylum Chloroflexota; class Anaerolineae; order Anaerolineales; family JBHHUI01; genus JBHHUI01. The sequence continues at coordinate 2,820 of JBHHUI010000319.1, read as the reverse complement.
CCGGATAGTGATGTGGCATCGCTCCCATATCCGATGCCCCCTGCACGTTGTTTTGCCCCCGCAGCGGGTTCAGGCCGGTGCCTTCGCGTCCGACATGGCCGGTGAGAAACGCGAGATGCACCAGCCCCAGCGCGCTGGCCGTGCCGTGCGAGAGCTGCGAGATGCCCATGCCCCAGTAGATCGCGCCGCGCTCGGCGCGCGCGTACATCCGCGCCGCTTCGACGATGAGATTGCGATCGACGCCCGATATCGTCTCGGCGTATTCAGGGGTGAATTTCTGCACGGATTGCTTGAACTCTTCGTACCCCTCGGTGCGGGCATCGACGAAATCGTGGTTGACGAGGTCCTCGTTGACAATGACGTGCGCCATCGCCGTGAACACCGGCACATTGGTGCCGGGCCGCAGCGGCAACCAGAGCGTGGCATAGTCGCACATTTCCAAACGGCGCGGATCGATGACGATCAATTTTGAACCGTGTTTCCTCACCGCTGCTTTCATCTGCAAGGCGATGATGGGATGGTTCTCGGCCGTGTTTGAGCCGGTGATGATGAAACAATCGGTCTTGCTGACTTCGGTGGCGGTATTGCTCATGGCCGCCGACCCGATTGCCTGCTGGAGCGCCACCACCGACCCCGCATGGCAGAGACGCGTGCAATGGTCCACATTGTTGGTGCGGAACACCGCCCGGAAGAGCTTCTGCAAGACGTAGTTGTCTTCGTTGGTCGCCTTGGCGCAGCAATAGACGGCCATCGCATCCGGCCCGTCGCGCTGGTAAATCTCCACCATGCGGTCGGCGACGTAGTCGAGCGCCTCATCCCAGGAGACTTCGCGCCACTCGTCGCGGTCGAACGCCTGGGTGCGTGCCCCCGGTTCCTGGCGCGTCTTGCGGATGAGGGGGGTGGTCACACGCCGGTCGTTGTAGACGAAGTCGTATCCGAAGCGCCCCTTGACGCACAAATTGCCCTGATTGACGATGTTGTTAAAATCGGAGGTGACCCGGAAGATGTAGTCGTCTTTGATGTGTAGGTCTAAGCCGCAGCCCACACCGCAATAAGGGCACGTTGTCGATACTACGCGATCAGCTTGAAACATTACTGCCTCCGAAGACTGGCTTTGCCGACAACCGATATTTGCCGCTAAAACACGAAGACACCAGGAATTCTTCGTGAACTTTGTGTTCGCGTGTATTCTTAGCGATAAGTCACTGTCCTGTCTGGTATGGTCGTTCCTGACGGCGCATTTTCTTGCGGCGCTGCGTCCGCGTCATCTGCATGATTTCTTCAGGCGTGTGACCCTGCTCGAGCAACCACTCGCGCTTGGGCTTCAGCGCGCCGGTGGGACAGACGCCCACACATTGACCGCAGAACACGCAGGTCGAGTCCGTGAGACCCTGGTGAAAAAACGTATCGACAGAGGTGTTGAAGCCGCGCCCGCTGAAGTTGATCGCGTATGTGAACTGCGCATCCTCGGCGCAAACCTGCACACAGCGCCAGCACAATACGCACTGACCGTAGTCGCGCACAAACATCGGATTGTCGTCGATGATTGCCGGGCTGCGTCGCGCTCCATCCGGGAACCGGCCGGGGTCGGCGTTGTAATCGGCAAATTGTGCTTGGATTTCGGGCGCCTCGGCCAGGTTCACGGCTGAATCGAGCAGTTCCAGAATCGTGCGGCGGCTGCGCTCTACGCGCTCGTTGCGTGTGTACACGACCATGCCCTCGTCCACCTGCGCCACGCACGAGGCCGCCAGCACCCGTGCGCCTTCAACCTCCACGACGCACATGCGGCACAGCCCGTATGACGACGTGTGGTCGTGGTAACAGATGGTCGGCACGTTTGCGCCCAGGCCTTCGGCGGCCTTCAAGATCGTCGTGCCGGTCGGGACGGTCACCGATTGGCCGTCAATTGTCAGCGTTACGTCATTGCTCATGGGTGGTTTGCCTTACGAAAGCCGGGGTTAGAGTTTTGAGAGGCTACGGATCGATTTTCCAATTACCCATCACCAATCTCTAGTTGCCATTTGCCGAAAACAACTCCGGCCACCTGTCCATCGCGCTCATCACGGCCGTTGCCGCCGTCTGGCCCAGACCGCACAGCGAAGCATCCGTCATCGTCCAGCCGACGTCGCTCAGCACCGTCTTGTCGGTCGGGCGCACGTCGCCGCGGGCCATGCGGGCCAGGATTTCGTGCTGGCGCTGCGTGCCGAGCTGGCACGGATAGCACTTTCCACACGATTCGTCAGCGAAGAAATGCGCCAGCTGGGCGAGCACGCGCCGAATGTCGCGGTGTTCGTTGAACACCATCACGACGCCGGAGCCTAAGGGCAGGCCGGCCGCGCGCAGATCTTCAAACGTCATTTTCACATCGAGGTGTTCGGTCGTTGCGAATGCTCCAGCCGCGCCGCCGAACAGAATGCCCTGCAGTGCGCCGCCCGTAACACCGCCGGCCAACTCTTCCAGCATGTGGCGCAGCGTCACCCCGAATGGCACCTCGTACGCGCCGGGCCGGGCTACGTCGCCCGAGAGACAGAACAGTTTCGGGCCGGGCGACTTCTCTGTGCCCTGCGACCGATATCCGCTTACGCCGTTGTTGATGATGACGGCCACGTTGCACAACGTCTCGACATTGTTGATGACAGTCGGTTTGCCGAATAGCCCGTGCGTCGTAGGGAAGGGCGGTTTCACGCGCGGGAATCCGCGTTTGCCCTCGATCGATTCGAACAGCGCCGTTTCCTCGCCGCAGATATACGCGCCCGCGCCGCGCCGGAGTTCGATCTCGAAACTGAAATCGCTGCCTCGGATGTTCGCGCCAAGGAAACC
>JBHHUI010000318.1:0-4363 GCA_046753805.1 Anaerolineales bacterium | reverse complement strand
GACCGGCTTCGCCATTGCCCCAGCCTCGATGATCGGCCGCGCAAAATGTGGGACTACGGACGGAAACACGACGACGTCGCAGGCAGCCAGCAGACGCGGGATGTCGGCGCGCACGCCCAGAAAGCGGATATACCCTCCGGCAATGGAGTCGCTGGCGGCTGCCATCACAGCGCGATCGTACCAGTCCGCTCGCGTCAAGCGCCGCAGCCAGGCCTGCATGGGGCTGCTGGCCCCAATGGAGGGCTTCGGCCCGGCGATCAGCAGGCGCACGTTTGGAACGGCGGCGCGCACGCGTGGCAACGCGCGCACAAGCGGCAGTGTACCTTTTGGCTCCGAGCTTCCGCCAAGCATCGTCACCACGTAGTGCGACTCGTTGAGATTGAAATAGCGGCGAGCAGCAGCCGCGTCGATCTTGTAATCGAACTGCGCGAAATCCACGAAGTTGTGGATCACACGGATACGATTGGACGGGATGAGTTGCGCGGCGTCGTACTCGGATATGGCGATGACGCGATTGGCGTCATGGTGGATGTGCCGGCGCAACCAGGCGCGGCGCAGTCCCAGGTAGCCGCGCGCCAATGGTTCGCGGATGTGCCAGACTACCGGGTTGCCCTCCCGTCGAGCGGCGCGCGCCGGCGCAGCGAGCGTGGACGAGTTCAGATGTACCAGATCGGGCTGCAAGCGCCGCAGCCAGCGGCGGGTTGCAATGATCGACGGCCAGAAGCGCGCTGCTTTGCCGGGCAGCTGCCACCAGAGCGACCCACCATACCAGACCAATTCCGTATGACTGAAATCGGCGATGTCGGGCGCAATGTGGGTCTCGATCTGCAGGCTTCGAAAGACATCGGCTGCCGGGCCGTCAGCCGTGAGCAATACGATTGGTTCAAATCGCGACCGGTCGAGCTGCTGCAGCAGGAACGCCAGACTGAGCGGCGCGCCGCCGAGCGCGCCGCCGTGGTGGACGTAAAGGACGCGGATCAAGGCTTGGTTGCGTTGATGATCAGGAACCAACCCCAGCGCCGATTGAGCCAATCAAAGAGTCGACGGGCGGCGCGCACCCATACGGCTGGAGCAGGCTCCAGCGCGCGAAACTGATTGAACTGCGTCACGAAGTAGTGGTCAGTCAATCCAGTAAACAGCCGCCGGGCCGAGCGGCGGGTATACACGCGCGAAAGAGGGTTGCGCAGGCCGCCGAAATCTGTCCCAGCGCGCAGCACATCTTCGAATCGGAGGCGCTGTCCGGCGGGCAGGATCAAGTCCCGCCAGGCTGGTCGCCGCAGCACCAGTCGGGCTTGCATGCCGGCCGACACCCGATTCAACACCGTCATGAGTATTCCCAGCCCGAGCACGATGTTCCACCAGAACCAGATCGAATTGCGGTTGTACACCATCACCGTCGCCGTCCCACCGCGCTGCAGGGCGCGCTCAATCTCGCGCGCGGCGCGGGCTGTATCGGGCGAATGATGAATGACGCCGGAGGAGTACACAAGTTCAAATGCGCCGGCCCTGAAGGGCAAATGCTCGGCATCAGCGACGAGGAAATCAGCCGGCAGCCCGCGCAACTGAAAACGTTCGCGCGTGAGCCGGACGGCTTTCGGCGCCAGGTCCAGCGCGGTCAGGCGCGCGCCGCACTGCGCCAGCCGCTGGGCATTGTAGCCCATGCCGCAGCCGAGCTCCAGCGTGCGCCGGCCGGCGGCGCGTGCGAAGCCATAGTCGGCGTCCAATCGTGGATAGAGCAGGCGCGTCTGGCGATCGCGCTCGTCGAAATAGGCGCGCCGGTCGGAAACGAGATGCGCCACCTCAGCCGCGCCCGCGGGGTGAGCGTCCCAATACGCGCGAACGGCGGTCAGAGTTATCCCGTCATGGCCGTCCACGGCAGTGCAATGATCCTCTCGCCCATCCGGCGAATCTCGCGTCCAGCGTGTAGAAGTAGACCGGCGGATGCGTGGGGATATTCCTGTAGAAATGCTCGTAATCCTTCAAGATCGCCGTAGGTCGGCCTGCTCGTGAGCTTGACTTCAATCCCCACCACTCGGCGACCATGTTCCACGATGAAATCAACCTCCGCACCGGCCCGCGTGCGCCAATAATACAGGCGCGCGGATGGAACGAGAAGCCGCGCCAGAACTAGAAGGTGATGAAACACGAACGCCTCAAACAAAGCGCCAAACTCCCGCGCAGTGCGCAGCGAGTCAGCGTCGAAGTAGCCGCACAAGTAGGCTGCCAACCCGGCGTCCACCCAATACGCCTTAGGCGATTTCACAAGGCGCGATGTGCGCCCACGGCTGTACGCCGGAAGTCGCTGAAAGAGGTAAGTCGTTTCAAGCAGATTGAGATAGCGATGGACGGTTGCCTGGGAGAGCTGCGCATCGCGGGCAATGTCCGATTGGTTCATGATCTGCCCGGTGCGTAGCGCGAGCAATTCCATCACACGCCGAAAGTCCACCAGGGCATCTATTTTCGAGATTTGGCGTAAATCCCGCTCCAGATAGGTCGCTACATATCCCTCCCACCAGCGTAACCAGGCCGAGGGATCGTCAAAGATCAGTAACCCTGGCATCAGGCCGCGCAGCAACAGCAGCGCCGGATCGGGCAGAGCTTCGGCCAGAGTTGTTTCCTCGGGCAATTTGCCCGCCAGTGCATCGGCGAGCAACGTCGGCGGGGAGGCCAGATTGATTTCGCCCCGAGTCATTGGGGCGAGCACATGGTACACCGCCCGACCAGCCAGACTCTCACTCACCTGTCGCATCAATAGCAGGTTGGCCGAACCGGAGAGCACAAAACGCATCCGGTCCGGTGCGCGATCAACTGCCTGCTTGACCGCCGACAGCAGCGTGGGGGCTTTCTGCACTTCGTCCAACACAACGTTGCGAGCGCCGGCCCATAGTGCAACCGGGTCTTCCCGCACCTGGCGGGCGACATTGAAATCGTCCAGGGTATGATAGCGCCACCCGGCGAACGGTTCAGATTTAAGCAGGAGGGTGCTTTTGCCGACCTGACGCGCGCCGGTGAGGATGACGATCGGGTGAGCCGCAATGGCCGCCCGAAGAGCAGGATCCATCCATCTTGGAATATATGTTTCAGGCGATGAATAAATATTATTCATATACAGAATAATAATTCATCCACAAACTTTCGTCAAGAACTACTGGCGGCGGATGGTTCAGCCCACGAATTCCCGCAGCCACAGCTCCAGCGCGACGAGCGCCCACACGCGCATGTAGGGGCCGCGCCCGGCAAGAAAATCCTGATAGATTTCCGTGACTGCCGCCGGGTTGAAAAGGCCGCGTTGTGTCACGGCCCGATGTGAGAGCGCATCTTCGATGACCGGATGCAACTCGTTCCGTAGCCACGTTCCCACGGGCATTTCAAAGCCCTGTTTGCGACGCGAGATCACTTCGGCCGGCAGCAGGTCGCCCAGCGCGTCCGTCAGCAAAGCCTTTGCGCGGCCGGCGCGCAGCTTGGCGCTGGCGGGCAACCGCACGGCGAATTCGACCAGCCGGTGGTCGATGAGCGGCACGCGCACTTCTAGCGAATGCGCCATACTCATCGCATCGGTATCGCGCAGCAGCGTGTGCGCCATGTAGCCTTTCAACTCCAGGCGCGTTACTTTCGCTATCGGATCGCGTTCATGGGCGATGTCATATGGCCGTAACGCCGCTGCACTGGGGGGGTGGGCTGCGCCATTGGCGGGCGGGTAGACATAGAGCGCGCGCTTCGCCTCTTCATCGAACAACGTACGCGTGCGCAGATAGCGCGACAGGAAATCCGCCTCCAGCCAACCCGGGACTTTGCCCAGCGCTGGGCGACCGGTTAACTGCGCCAGCGGTCGAAACCCGGCGCCCGCCATAGCGCGCCCCCAGTGGGGCAGACGTTCCCAGGCCGCGCCAGCGCGCGCTGCGCGCCGCAGGGAGCGGAACTGCGGGTAACCAGCGAACAACTCGTCCCCGCCCAGGCCCGAAAGGGCAACCTTGACATGACTGGCCGTTGCCTGTGAGACAAGATAGGTGTTCAACCCGTCGCCGGTCGGCTGGTCCATAGCGCGCACAATGTCGTCCAACTGCGCGGCCACATCCCACCCCGTAACCACAACTTCCGTATGATCGGCGCCGTAACGCGCGGCAACCAGTTGCGCGTAGCTGCGCTCGTCGAGGCTGCGGCCGACAGCGTCGAAACCAATCGAGAAAGTCTTCAACCGCTCGCCGCTGATGCGCGTCATGAGCGCGACGACGGCCGAGGAATCGACGCCGCCGGACAGAAACGCACCAACCGGGACATCGGCGATCATGCGCAGGCGAATCGACTCCTCCAATAGGCGGCGCAGTTCGACGCGCATTTCCACTTCGTCCATACGCACCGTGTC
>JBHHUI010000317.1:0-4364 GCA_046753805.1 Anaerolineales bacterium | reverse complement strand
CCGCCGCGACAGCCATCGTACGCTGCGAGCCGGAGGCGCGCACGCAGTCGAAGAGCCACAAAAGCACCGGCGCGATGCTCAACGCGAATGTTTCCGGCGCATCGCCGCGCGCATGCGGATCGATGAACATCACGTAGGGCGCAAGTGTCCACGCGGCGGAAGCGACGACCCCAACTCCCGGTGACCAGCGGCGGCGCGCAAAAAGATACATGCCGGCAGCGCCCAGATACGCCGCCAGAATGAGAACGAGTTTGGTCCCGGCGACGGCATCGGTTCCAGAGAGACGGGCATACCACGCCGCCACGTGGTAGGTCAGCGGCGAGTAATAGTTGAATACGGGGTAGCCGTATCCATAGTAGAAGTCGGAAGCCCAACGCGGATACAAAGTGCCGTCCGCAATTGCGTATTGGACCTCCGCCGCCCGATAGACATGCATTTCGGCGTCGGTCATGGTGGGCAGCCCCGGGCGAGTCAGAAACGGCCACGCGGAAAACGTGGCGAACCCCAGGACGACGACCCATCCCAAATCGAAGCGTCTAATTGATTGTGGCACAGCTCGGTGGTTGGCCCGTGAGATTGGCGCGCCTGCACGAATGTGCGCCGGATGCGACGGGGAGTCCCCTATCGAAACAGGGTTGGAATGTCTTCCGGCAAGGCTGCAACCGACACGCCCGCAGCCTTAAGCGCAGCAATCTTGTCGGCTGCAAGGCCAGAGCCGCCTTCGACTATCGCGCCGGCATGCCCCATGCGCTTGCCGGGCGGTGCGGTTTGCCCGGCGATGAAGCCGACGACAGGCTTGCTGACGTGAGATGCAATGTATTCGGCGGCTTTCTCTTCGTCGGACCCGCCGATTTCGCCGATCATGACAATTTTCTCGGTCTGCGGATCGCCCTCAAACATCCGCAGCACATCGATGAAATTGGTGCCGTTAATCGGGTCACCGCCGATGCCTACACAGGTTGATTGGCCCTGACCGCTGGCCGTAAGCGCGTGAATAACTTCATAGGTCAGCGTTCCCGAACGCGAGACCATGCCGACATTGCCCGGCGTCGCGATATGCCCCGGGATGATGCCGACTTTCGATTGTCCCGGCGTCAGCAATCCCGGACAATTCGGCCCAATCAGGCGCACCTGTTTTTGATCCAGATACGCGCGCACGCGCATCATGTCCTGCACCGGAATCCCCTCGGTAATACAGATGATGAGCGGAATGCCCGCGTCCGCCTCTTCATACATGGCGTCAGAGGCAAAGCGCGCCGGCACGAACACGATGGCGCAATTGGCGCCAGTAGCCTCCACTGCGGCCTTGCAGGTATCAAATACGGGAACGCCCGCCGCCCACTCGCCGCCTTTGCCGGGCGTCACACCTGCCACGACCTGCGAGCCGTAGGCCAGCATTTGCTCGGTATGGAATAACCCTTGCCGCCCGGTAATCCCTTGCACCAGAATGCGTGTATCGCTGTTGACAAGAATGCTCATGGTTCGGTTATTAAACAGTTGCGGCCGCTACGGCTTTCTGGGCTGCATCTGCAAGCGAAGAAGCCGTGATCATATCCGCATCTGCGAGTAGTTGGCGGCCTTCCTCCTCGTTGGTGCCGACAAGCCGCACGATCATGGGAACGTTCGTCGGAACCTGTTCAAGCGCTTCGAGAATCCCCCGTGCGACTTCATCACACCGCGTAATGCCCCCAAAGATGTTGACCAGCAGCGCCTTCACGTTTTCGTCGCTCAGAATGATGCGCAACGCGGCGGCCACCTTGTCGGCCCCAGCGCCACCCCCAATGTCCAGGAAGTTGGCCGGCGAACCGCCATAGTGCTTGATGATGTCCATGGTGGCCATGGCCAGGCCGGCGCCGTTGACCATGCAACCAATATCGCCGTCAAGCGCCACATACGACAACTCGTGCTGGCGAGCTTCGATCTCCATGGGGGGGTCTTCGTCCTGGTCGCGCTGGGCCGCCAGGTTTTCATGGCGAAACAATGCGTTGTCGTCCACCACAATCTTTCCGTCAAGCGCCAACAATTCGCCGGCGCCGGTGATCACCAGCGGATTGATCTCAGCCAGCGAGGCATCCGATTGGGCGTAGGTGCGATATAGACCCTGGGCAATGTCGTTAAAAGGCCGCCACAGCGCACGCGGCAGGTCAATCGCCCACGCCAGCCGCCGGGTCTGGTAATCGCGCAATTCGAGGAACGGATCGATATGTTCGCGAATGATCTTTTCGGGCGTCGTGGCGGCGACTTCTTCAATGTCAACGCCGCCCGCAGCCGAGGCGATCATGACCGCCCGCCGCGCGGCCCGATCATTCGTGATCCCGAAATATATCTCAGTCTTTATATCCGAGGCTTCGTCTACCAGCACCTTGCGCACCGGCAGGCCTTTGATCGCCATGCCGAGAATCTCGGCCGCACAAGCGTGCGCCTCCTCGGGAGTTGCCGCGAGTTTGACTCCGCCCGCCTTGCCGCGCCCGCCGACGAGAACCTGGGCTTTGACAACGACGGACCCGCCAAGTTCGGCCGCGATAGCGCGCGCTTCGTCGGCCGTCGCGGCGACCCGCCCGCGCGGGATGGGAATGCCCTGCGCCGCAAACAGTGCTTTGGATTGATATTCGTGTAGTTTCATAGGTGGTTGGTGAGCGCACGGATTATAGCATGCGCACTGTAAAACTAGCCGCCCTCGGCGGCGCCCTCTCCGCCGGGGAGCGTGACCCCAACTTGAAATTTCATCACGCGGTGGTTATTGCTGTCGACCACAAACACACTGTCAGCACCATCCCACGCCACCCCTACCGGTAAAGCAAATGTGTTGTTGTCGAAGCCGAAGTCGCCGAACGAGAACTGCGGGAGGCCCGCCTCGTCATAAACCAGAATGCGGAAACCTTCCGGATCGGAAACGAACACGCGCCCCATGTTATCCAGCCCAAGATAGGGCTTGTTCTCCAGAGACTGCCCAAACCATCCCTGTACATCCCACTGATGCAGGAACAATCCATCGGCCGTGAACACTTGCACTCTCTGATTCCACGTGTCCGCCACAAAGACGCGGCCATCAGCTGCAATGGCAACTCCAACCGGCTCGTCAAGCTCCCCATCAAGCACGCCTCCGCTGCCGATCTGCCGCACCGGCGTCCCATCGGCCTCGAAAACGAGGATGCGTTTGTTTCCCGAATCGGCCACATACACGCGGCCGTCGGGGCCGGTTGCCACATCTCGCGGGCCCCACATGCTGGTCAGCGCGCCGTCTGTACCAAACTGCCCCCACTCCAAAACATAGGCGCCGTCCGGCGTAAACTTCTGGATACGGTGATTCCACGTGTCTGCCACGTAGACGGAGCCGTCGGCATCTACCGCAATGCCCCACGGCTCATTAAATGCGCCCGGCCCACCGGTGCCCTCGTCGCGATTTCCAAACGTCCCCCACATCGTCTTGAATGTTCCGTCGGCGTCAAATACTTGGATGCGGTGGTTGGAGGTATCGGCGACAAACACTGACCCATCGGGGGCAACCGCGATATCGCGCGGCCGCTGGAACTGCCCAGCTGCGTTCCCTTCCCCGCCCCACAGAGTCACCGCGCTCAAAGGCTGCCATAACGATTCGAACGGATCGGGGGCCGGCGGCTCGGCCAGCACCGTCGGGCCGACTCCCAAATCCCACAGTTGGGCCGCGAGGTCCCGGCGAACGTAGAAACGCATACGGTCGACAACCGGCCACTTTGACAGGTGGTAGTCTACATTCGTCAGCTCACCATAACGCGTGTAGTCGCGCGCATACCAGATATCCCAGAGCGCCGCCCGGTAGTTGGGATCGGTAAATGCGTTGCGAATTCTATCCCACGTCAAGCCGAAGTAATCTTGCATCGGCCACCACATGCGGATGTACTCAAATGAATAATACTGATCGCCGAGCAGAGGCTCAACGCGCGACCAGTTCGAATCACCGGCGATGACCAGAGGCACGTCGTTGAAGGTTTCACGCGACGGCTGCCCGCCATAGAATACTTGCCCGGTGTAATTGCGCAGGTACCAGGTCATCGGCCAGGAAGTGTCGTCATCATACGCAACCCGGATACCGAGCCCGTCTGTCGTGCGCCGGGATATCTCTTCCACTTGATCCATGACAACGGCCACGCCCGGCGCGCCCGAGGCGTAGTTGATGAATTCGGTCTGCAGATCGTAGTTGACGTAGTTGGCGACGAACGCAGCGCGCGCCGTGAGTAATCCCAGCACGCCCACAAACTCGAGCGCCGCCAAACGCACGATCTGCTTCCCCGCGAGGTTGCGCGTCGCGTAATACAGCCCGACCGACACGCCCGCGAAGAATACTAGCGCCGACAGGAAGGCCATGGTCGCCTCAAGTTGTGCCA
>JBHHUI010000316.1:0-4386 GCA_046753805.1 Anaerolineales bacterium | reverse complement strand
TCCGTACTAAGATCGCGAAAGATATCGATCATAGAAAGATACGAGAGTTTTTCGCTTTGCATGACCCAGCCTTTGTGACTTCTATGTCTAATCCAAATGAGAACCGGCATCCACCGCGCGCCGGCTCGGCGAGTGAGACCCCGCCCATCATGATCGTGATTTTAACATAGGCTGTTCCATCGCAACCTTAGAGGACAATGAAAACTGCCCACGCAAGGCGGGCAGTGCAGAGTAATTTTTCAGCAGTTGGTACGGTGAGCGGAGGCTTGCAATGTCAGACGCGGGCTTCCTTTCCGTCGTGTACGTTGCACCCGCCGATGGCCCTACGAAGCAGCCCGCGTATGGTGTCGGGGTCCGGGTTCCCCAGGGACACAATCCGGCCTTCAAGAACATAGGTGGGCGTAGCGAAAACCTCCGGCCGGCGTTGGGACTCAAGCGCGTGCAAGTCGATCAATTCGATCACTGCAGATGGAAACTCACGCTTGAGTTCCGAGGTAAGTTCAATAGCGGATTGGCAGCCGAGACAGTTCGGGGAGATGTAAACTTCGAGGCAAACTGGCTCCATCAGGCCCATAGCGGGCCAATCGTAGCATGGCCGGAATCAGCCGTAGGTAACAGGCGTTACAGGCGTCGCCCGGCTGCGCGGAGATTCGATCTTTGCTAATCCTTTGCCTTGCGCCCCATCCGGACAGAAGGCGCGCCGGCGGAAATGTCTTGACAAGCCGCGCAAACGCAGTAGAATTCTCCATAACCCACCCCCTGCGGGGGGGGGCTATGGAGGTCAGTATGGACATCGCAGCCAAGGAATCGACATTACACCGCCTGCGCAGCATCGCCGGTCACGTGCGCAGTATTGAGCGGATGGTTGCTGACGACGAGTACTGCATCGATGTAATCAAACAGGTCCAGGCTGTACAAGCAGCGCTGGCCAAGGTGAGCACCATGGTGTTGGATGGTCACCTGAATACTTGCGTTACAACCGCCATTCGCGGCGACGACGTCGATGAGCGCCAACGCGTGCTGAGCGAGATTGTGGATGTGTATCGCGTTTCGACCCAGTAGGTGGTGCGCCACGGCCGGCCGCATTCACCACAAACATCACAATCACATTATTAACCCAGGAGAAACCATGACTACCCTCAAATACAACATTCCGGCTGTTCATTGCGATCATTGCTCGATGACGATTGAGCGCGAAGTGGGCGAACTTGAAGGCGTAGGCGCAGTGAGCGTCAATGTCGATGCGCGAACGGCTGAGATCAGTTTTGAGCCGCCCGCGTCGGAAGACGGCATTAAGGCGCTGCTGACTGAGATCGGCTACCCGCCAGAACAACTCATCACGCTATAAATCGCCGGCCGGTGCGGTCCGGCTCATATCCCAATGACAACTACTCAATTGACACTGCCCATCACCGGCATGACGTGTGCGAATTGCGCTGCCACCATCGAGCGCAATGTTAATAAAATGCCGGGGGTGGACGCCGCCGCTGTTAACCTGGCGAGCGAGCGCGCCACGGTCACGTTCGACGGCTCCCAGGTTGGACGGGACCAGATCATCGAGAAGATTCGCTATATCGGCTACGACATCGCAAGCGCGCCGGCCGACCTCCCCATTCGCGGACTATCGGATGATAACGATGCCCGAGCGCTCGCACGGACGCTGGCCGGTTTGGATGGTGTGCTGTCGGCGGATGTCAATCTTGCGACGGAGCGGGCTGTCGTGGCGTATATTCCGACGCTGGCGACTCAGGCCGAACTGCGGCGGGCCGTGCAAGCTGCCGGCTTCGAGGCTGTGAAGGTGGAGGGGGATCTGCGCGACGCCGAACGGGAGGCGCGTGAGCGCGAGATCGCCCGGCAGCGACACCTGCTCACCGTCGGTGTGTTGTTCACGGCGCCGACCTTCCTGCTCTCGATGGCGCGCGATTTTGGGTTGCTCCCGGCTGCGCTTGCGCAGGCGGCCTGGCTGCCGTGGCTGCTCGGCGTGCTCGCTTCGCCGGTGCAGTTCTATGTTGCGCGGCAGTACTATCAGGGCGCATTCAAAGCATTGCGGAATCGTTCCGCCAATATGGATGTGTTGATCGCCATGGGTTCCAGTGTCGCCTACTTGTACAGCGTCGCCGTGCTGCTTGCACCTGTCTTCGGCTGGCAGGGACTTGGCCGCCATGTCTACTTTGAAACGGCGGCCATGATCATCACGTTGATACTGGTCGGAAAGTATCTGGAGGCCCGTGCGAAGGGTCACACCTCAGACGCGATCAAAAAGTTGCTCGGGCTGCAGGCGAAGACGGCGCGTGTGGAGCGGGACGGCGTCGAGCAGGATGTTTCTCTCGACGATGTTCTGGCCGGCGACCTGGTTGTCGTGCGGCCCGGCGAGAAGATACCGGTTGACGGCGTCGTCGTGGCGGGTACGTCGCGCGTAGATGAGTCCATGCTCACCGGCGAGCCGCTGCCGGTGGAAAAACGCGCCGGCGATACGGTGGTTGGCGCGACGATGAATCGCTCCGGCAGCTTCCGGTTTGAAGCCACCCGCGTCGGCAGTGAGACTGCGCTGGCGCAGATCGTACGGATGGTGGAAGAAGCTCAGGGCAGCAAGGCGCCGATCCAGGCGCTGGCCGACCGGGTTTCTGCGGTCTTCGTGCCGGCGGTCCTCCTGATCGGCTTGCTCACCTTTGCGGGCTGGTACTTCGTGGCGCAAACCGACCTGACACATGCGATTGTGAGCACTGTGGCGGTGCTGGTCATCGCGTGCCCGTGCGCGCTGGGGCTGGCAACGCCTACGGCCATCATGGTGGGCACCGGCCGGGGTGCGGAGCACGGGATTCTGTTTCGCAACAGCGCTGCGCTCCAACGCGCCGGCGATGTCCGCACGGTTGTGCTCGACAAGACCGGAACCATCACGCGCGGGCGTCCGACCGTCACCGATATTGTGCTTGGCGCTGACGGCGCGGAAAACGTCGCGGCCGAGGCCGAACTCCTGCGCATCGTCGCGTCCGCGGAGCGCGCCAGCGAACATCCGCTGGGCGAGGCCATTGTGGCCGCTGGCGCCGAGCAGGGCCTGCAACTGAGCGACCCGGCCGGTTTTCGCGCGCTGGCCGGCCAGGGCATTTCCGCCGAGGTAGATGGCCGCGATGTCCTGGTCGGGAACACACGCCTGCTGGAAGCCTACGATCTCGGTCTTGACGGGCTGGCAGCGACAATGGATCAGCTTCAGGCGCAGGCCAAGACGGCCATGCTGGTGGCGGTGGACGGCAAGCTCGCCGGCGTTATTGCCGTGGCTGATGTGATTAAGCCCGGTTCGCGCGAGGCGATCCGAGCATTGCAGGCGCAGGGGTTGCAAGTCGTCATGCTCACCGGCGACAACCGCCGGACGGCGGAGGCCATTGCCCGCGAAGCCGGGATAAAGGTAGACCATGACGGCGTCATCGCCGATGTCTTGCCCGGCGATAAGGCACGCGCAATCCAGGAATTGCAGGTCGCCCAGAGCGCCGGACGCGGTCTGGTGGCAATGGTCGGCGACGGCATCAATGACGCGCCGGCCCTGGCCCAGGCCGACGTGGGCATGGCGATCGGCACCGGAACAGATGTCGCCATCGAGGCGGCCGACGTCACACTGATGAGCGGCGATCTGCAAGCCGTGTCGCGCGCCATGCGGCTATCACGGGCTACCATGCGCACCATCCGCCAGAATCTGTTCTGGGCGTTCTTCTACAACATCATCTTGA
This sequence comes from Anaerolineales bacterium, assembly GCA_046753805.1. GTDB lineage: Bacteria > Chloroflexota > Anaerolineae > Anaerolineales > JBHHUI01 > JBHHUI01. Next base: position 664 of record JBHHUI010000316.1, on the reverse strand, counting down.
TTCCAGTGGCAGCGCTCGGCGGGCTGAACCCCGTGCTTGCGGCCGGCGCGATGGCATTCAGCTCCATATTCGTCGTGTCGAATAGCCTGCGGCTGCGGCGCTTTCGGGTGGACGCAACGGCATAGATGAGACGCTGATGAGCATAGGCGCGCAGCGTAACGAATCTACTTGTCAGTGCGAAAACGCTCGGGTAACATAGCCTCCGGACGATACTCCTCTACGCGAAGACTTCACCGACACTGCATTCCAGGGGGACATGGCTTGTATGGCGCGCAAACTCACACGGCGTGAATTCCTGAAGCTGGGTTCCATATCGATTACTGGCTTGGCGGTTGTGCCACGCATGCCGCTGCTGCCCGAAAAAGGGTCGGGCAGCAGCGTGGAGCGTCTCGGGCGCGTCACCATCAAGTCGCTGCAGCTCATGACGCGGCCCGGTCCGCAAGGCAAGCGCATTGACTATGTATGGCAGGACGATGTGCTCCCGATCTACCAAGAAGTGGTCGGCGAGGGCTGGTACCCGCACAACCATATCTTTTACGAGGTCCCGGGCGGATATGTGTACTCTTCGTGGGTGCAACCAGTGGAGAATGTTCTCAACGAGCCACTGTCAGCGCTCCCCCCATTTGGCCAGTTCGGGGAAATCTCGGTGCCATACACCGATGCG
>JBHHUI010000315.1:0-4387 GCA_046753805.1 Anaerolineales bacterium | reverse complement strand
GACGCCGGATCCAACGCCGCCCAACCGATGGGAAAGCGCGCTAATACTCTCGGCGGCGGCGGTGCGGTCTGCCACACCTCCACATAACCGGGGGGGAAGCAATAAACGGCGAAGTCCTCGGCTGGATTGGGGCCCACGCGGCTTTCACCGTTGTAGTCGCTCCCCTCCCACCACGGCGGACGGTATGCCTCGGTCTCCGCCGCTGTCGTGGCGCCGCCGCCGCTCACGCCGCACAGCGCCCCGTCGCCGTTATTTATCATGGACTGCTTTAGTGCCGGGTTGGCGCAGTCGTCGGGAACCCCGTCACAATCGGAGTCTTGATAGAGGTTGCCGGTAGTGGGCCCATTGACAAAGCACGGAAGACCGCCCGCACGCGCCAACGGGATAGAGAGCACCGGCATTGTCAGCAGCACCGCCAAGACGACGAAGGCCAGTGCTTTTAAGTACGGTGGTTTGCGTTGCACAAGATTACTCCTTTCATAAAACGTGACAAACGTGATGCGTGGTTTCACGCTCCTGGTTCACTTGCTGATGGTTCGGCTGCGCTCACCACAGGTTTGTTCCCCTGCGATCTCGCGCATGAAAGCAAACAGGTCTTCCAGCGAAGCGAAGTACTGCTTTTCCCCGCCGGGAATGTGCTCGATCTGGAGCAGCCAGGTCGCCGCCGCATCGGCTTCGGCCGCCCCCGGCTTTGCTTGCGCTTGCAGGCCCGGGTCGGCGCAGCCGGACGGCGGCCGCCACATGCGCACCAGGAAGGAACAATAGTTGCTGCGCTGAATCATTGGAGTTCACGATAGCGCGTCACGACCGGCTTGTCGTGTGCCGGGCAGCCAGATTTCCGCACGCTTTCGCGCCGGGAGACCGTGCACCTCGTATGCAGGGTCACAGGTGACAGGCACCTTGTATGAGGTTGTGGAGGGACGCTGAGAGGTTTGGGGTTAGTCGGGAACGAAGGCCGGCAGGGGCAGGCGCACTTCCAACCGGAAGCCGCCCTCGGGGTTGGGGCCGGCGGAGCAGGTTCCGCCCAGTTCGGCGGTGCGCGTCTGCAAGCTGCGCAATCCCGTGCCGCTTCCGGGGCCGGGTTCAGCCGGCGGGGCGCTGGCCGGCGCTCCGTTCTCCACGCGTACGCTCACGGCGGCCGGAGCATATTGCAGGCACACGCTCGCGTGCGGCGCGCCGGGGGCGTGGCGCTGCACATTCGTCAACCCTTCCTGGCAGGCGTGGTACAGCAACAAGGTGCAGGCGGCCGGCAGCGGAACCGGCTCACCTTCTACCTGATAGGTCGTCCGCATGCCGCCGGCGCGCGCAAGCTGTTCCGCCAGGGACTGCGTGGCTTCGGACAGGGAGAGCGTCTCCAGGGCCGCCGGTCGGAGCGCCTGCACCGCGCGGCGCAAATCCGCCAGGCCGCCCTGGGCCATTTCGTAGGCTTGTTGGATCGCTTGCTGGCGTTCTCCCCGCTGCGTGGGGGGCTGACGGGCGAGCAGCGCGAGTTGCATCTCCAGGCCGGTGAGCGTGTGCCCCAGCGTGTCGTGCACTTCGGCCGCCAGGCGGGCGCGCTCCTGCGCCACGGCCAACTTCTCCGCCCGGGCGGCATAATCCCGCAGTTGTCCGTTGGCCCGCGCCAGTTGCGCGGTGAGCGCCTCCGTGCGATCGCGCTGCTCCCACTGGCGGACGTACAGTTCGGCGACCACGACCATGAATACAAACCAGGGCAGGTCGCCCAGCAGGTTCGGGCCGGCGGCCGACCAGCCTTGCAGCAGGGCGTAACTCAGCCCGACCTGCGCGATGATGCCCGCGACGAGCGCCAGCGCCCAACGGCGGCCGCGAATGAGGGCCAACGCGCTATATCCATCGAAGGCGATCACATAATAATACAACGGGGCGCGCCCGCGCAGCAGGAGCGCCAGCACAAACGGCCAGAAGAGCGCCGCCGCAAATATCGGCGCGATGGTACGCAGCATGGGAACATTCTTGCCGCCGTGCGATAACTGCAGGTTCCGGGGCACGCTCAGCAAGTACCCGATGCCCACGGCCAGCGACGCCAGTCCGAACAGCGCCAATCGGGCAGGCGAAAGTGGAGGCTTGAGGGTCAGGGCGTAGAAGACGAAGAGCGCGACCAGCAGGACGGCCCCGCCCATCCCCATCGCGCGCAGCTCGCGGCGCGAGGCGGCATACCGTACCGGGAGCGGCGCCGGCTCAATCATCGAGCAACCCCCATTCCACGGCCAGCCGCGCGGCGTGCGTGCGGTCGCGCGCGCCGAGCTTGCTCAGGATGTGGCCGACGTGGTTCCGCACCGTGCCCTCCGAAACGTGTAGCTGCGCGGCGATGGCTGCGTTCGTGGCGCCTTCCGCCAGCAGGCGCAGGACTTCCCGCTCGCGATCGGTGAGGCGCTCGCGCAAGGCGGCTGCGCCGCCGGCCGCGCGGCCGGCTTGCCGGACGACTTTCCCGGTCACGGCGGGGTCGAGGATGGTCTGGCCGGCGTGGACGGTGCGGATGGCGCGGGCCAGGTATTCGGGGTCGGTGCTCTTGAGCAGGTAGCCGGCCGCGCCCGCTTTGAGCGCTTCGAACACGTACTCGTCTTCGTCGAAGGTGGTCAGCACGATGACGCGCGTATCCGGGTGATGTGCATGCATCTCGCGCGTCGCGGCCACGCCGTTCATCCCGGGCATGCGTACGTCCATCAGCACCACCTCCGGCGCGTGCTCGGCGACGAGTTGCAGCGCCGCGCGCCCGTCGGCGGCCTGGCCGACCACATCCAGGTCCGGTACCATCGCCAGCAGCGCGGCCAGCCCCTCGCGGATGAGGGTCTGGTCGTCTACGATAGCGATGCGGATGGAAGCCACGGGAGACATTGTAGACCGCGGCGCCGGTTTGCGGCAAGCGGAGAATGCGCAGCGCGCTTTTTACAACCGGTTCTGGTGAAGTTGGGCTTGGGAACCCCAGGGTTCGAATGCATTCGTCACCCACTGCCATACCTTTATATTGCTTGACTCTCGAATTGGCCAGCGAAATAGCATAATTTCGTTTATGATCACCGTCGTGCACTTCAGACATTTCCAGAATCAAGCGTCGGCTGCCCGTAGGAGTCATGCGCCTCCAAATGAACCCGTAGTTGAAAACGAGTAAACCTTGCCCATGTCCATCGCCAATAATCTCCCGGCTCCTGATGCCCAAACTGGCTCGTACCTCGCGCAGCTGCTTTGCTCGTCATGCGGGGAGGTGTACGACGCGGACCGGGTTCAGACGTACTGCCTCGAATGCAATGCGCCGCTTCTGGCGCAGTACGACCTTGCCCGTGCGCGGACGGAACTTGACCGCGACTCTCTGCAACTACGCCCAAGCGGTATGTGGCGCTGGCGTGAGTTGCTGCCGGTGCGTTCGATGGAGAATGTTGTCTATCTGGGAGAGGGGGATACACCCCTGCTTTACGCGCAGCGGCTCGGTTCGGCGCTCGGCCTCTCGCGCTTGTATATCAAGGACGAGAGCCTCAATCCAACCGGTTCGTTCAAAGCGCGCGGTCTGGCCGCGGCCGTCTCAAAAGCGAAGGAGTTGGGCGTCGAGAAGATCGTTGTCCCGACCGCCGGCAACGCGGGCGGGGCTTTGGCGGCCTACGCCGCGCGCGCCGGATTGCAGGCTCACATTCTGATGCCGGCGGATACGCCGCGCGCCAATTTGGAGGAGAGCCGTGCGGCCGGCGCGCGCGTCGAGCTTGTCGAGGGGTTGATTAGCGACGCGGCCGGCGTCGCCGGCGAGATATCGCGCGCGGAGGGTTGGTTCGACGTGTCTACATTCAAAGAACCGTATCGCGCTGAGGGCAAGAAGATCATGGGCTATGAGTTGGCTGCGGATTTTGAATGGGAATTGCCCGATGTGATCGTTTATCCCACCGGCGGCGGTACGGGTCTGGTTGGTATGTGGAAGGCGTTCGATGAGTTGGCCGCCCTGAACTGGCTCCAGAATGGCAAGCGCCCCCGCATGGTGGCTGTGCAGGCAGCGGGCTGCGCGCCGGTTGTGAAGGCCTTTGAGTCCGGCGTGGACGCCTGCGAAACCTGGGAGGGTGCGCAAACATACGCCTCGGGCCTGCGCGTCCCCAAGAGCTTTGCGGATCGGCTGATCCTCAAGGACATTCGGGCGAGCGCCGGGACGGCGGCGGCGGTGAGCGACGCGGAGATCGCAGCGGCACAAGGGCGGCTGGGGCAGACAGAAGGAATCTTTGCCGCGCCGGAGGGCGCTGCGACGCTTGCCGGATTGGAGAAACTGGTCGATCAGGGTTGGGTGCAATCAGATGACCGGATTGTGCTGTTCAACACGGGTACGGGGTTGAAGTACCTGGACCAATAACGCGAAGGATCATTCTGTCCTTGTGGGGCGGCAACCGGCGTCGTT
>JBHHUI010000314.1:0-4391 GCA_046753805.1 Anaerolineales bacterium | reverse complement strand
CGAGGTGAATGTCGGGTTGTGGCCGATGATGATCGGCGCGCTGATCGTTCGCAACATGCCGCGTCGCGCTGCGTGGGAGATGGTGTTGCTCGGCGAACAGTTTGACGCGCAGCGGGCGTTGCACCACGGCCTGATCACGCGCGTCGTGCCGGCGGAGCAATTGGACGTGGAAGTGGATGCCGTTGCGCAGCAGTTGGCCGCCAAGAGTCCCATCGGGCTGCGCATTGGCAAACAGGCGTTTAGCGCCATGGCGGATATGCCTTTTGAGCAAGCCGTCGATTACCTGGCTGGAAAGCTGGACGAGTTGCTCGCCACCGAAGACGCGCGCGAGGGCATGCGGGCGTTTCAGGAAAAACGTCGGCCAAACTTCACCGGACACTGAGAAGTTGCGAGGGCGGACCTATGACCGCGAAAGTCATCATCACGGCGGCGCTGACGGGCGTGTTGGCCACGCGCGAGCAAAGTCCGTACATCCCCTACACGCCGGAAGAGATCGCGACGGAGGGCCAGCGCGCCGTGGACGCGGGCGCAGCGATACTCCATATTCACGCGCGCAACGACGACGGGAGCGCGGCCTACGACGTGGACACGTACCAGCGCATTTATGAAGAAGTACGCAGGCGCACGCCGGACGTCATCGTCAATTTTTCTACCGGCGCCATCGGGGTCCCCCGCGAGGCGCGCGTGCAACACATTACGGCGCTCAAACCGGACATGGCGGCTCTCAACATGGGTTCGATGAACTACGCCATCTATTCAGAGAAGAACAAGACCTTCTATCACGATCATGTTTTTGCGAACCCGTTCGCCGATATACGCTTCTTCCTGCAAGCGATGAAGGATGCCGGAACGCGCCCGGAGATGGAAGTGTTCGACACCGGCCACATCAACAATGCGCAGCCACTGATCGACATGGGGTTGCTGCCCAGGCCGTACGCTTTCAGTTTCGTGATGGGCGTGCTGGGCGGCATCCCAGCGACGACGGAGAATCTGGTGCACCAGGCGCGACAAGCGCCGCCGGACTCGCACTGGCAGGTGATCGGCATCGGGCGCAAACAGTGGGCGCTGGCGGCGGCGGCGATCACGCTCGGCGGCAACGTGCGCGTGGGACTGGAAGATAATCTCTATCTGCCCGACGGCGAACTGGCGAAGTCCAACGGGCAATGCGTTGAGCAGATGGTCGGCCTTGTGCGTATGCTTGGATTTGAAGTGGCAACGATAGCCGGCGCGCGCGAGCGGCTGCAGACTCCTGAGAGAAGCCGGTGACCGGACGCGGCGGCTGCAACTCCTGGACAGCTTGTTCTCGTGACACCAACCCGGCGTCGCCGGGCTGCGTTGCAGGTACTCTGTGCGCATGCGATTGCAGCGCGCCGCACTCAGTTTCGGGGTGGACAGACGTTGTCACTTCACAACGGGATAGGCGCGCGCAGTCCGCCGCCCGCGTCCGCCGAGAGTTTGGGGGCTGCCGGGCGCGGCAGCAACCAGTGTTCGAAAAGCGACCGACTGTACGGGGCGTAAGCGCGAGGGTGTATCATATGAACCGGCCAGCCGCGCCGCACGTGGCAGAGCTGAGAGGAGGCCTATGGCAACCGTCTTCATGAAATGGCTGGAAAACAGCCCGGAGGACTACGACCGTGGCATCCAACTCCTCACATTAGGTCGTCTCACTCCACTCAAACAGTACATTGCCGACCATTGTGTCAGCGCCGAGAGTCGCGTGCTGGAGATCGGCTGCGGAACGGGGACGCTCACCGCAATGCTCGCGCAGCGCGCCCGCCATGTGACCGCCATCGACGCCGCGCCGGCCATGCTCGCCGTCGCCAAAGGTCGCCTGGCCCGGCAGGACCTGCAAGAGCGCGTCACCCTACAGCAGATGGACGCCGCTCTGATCGGAGACCGCTTTGAGCCGGGGGCGTTCGACCTGATCGTGTCCACGCTCGTGTTCAGCGAATTGCCGCCCGATGAGCGGAGTTTCGTGCTGGAGACGTGCGCGCGTCTCCTCGCCCCGGGTGGGCGTCTCGTGATTGCAGATGAGGTTGTGCCCGCCGGTCGGCTTGCGCGCCTGGCCTATTACGCGATTCGACTGCCGCTGGTGCTCTTGACGTGGCTGCTGACGCGCGCCACCACCACGCCGCTGACCGACTTCAGCGCGCAACTCGTCGGGGCCGGATTCCACGCCCGACGCCTGCGCGCGCACCTGGGCGGCAGCCTGGTGCTCTTCGAGGCGCGTCCGGCCAGCGAGGCTCGGCCCGCCGGGGAATTATCGGCGCACGTCGTCGGCCGATTGCGGCACCGGGTCACGCTGCGCACGCTGCTGGTCGATCTGTGGGCGCTGTTCTTTCGCATTCTCCCGCCGTATCCAAAGGTGCGCACCGGGCTGTACGTAGTCGGCCTCCCCGGCCCCAACGATCCGGTACTGGTGACGGGCAACTTTGACCTGACCGTGCGCAGGCTCGTGCGTGCTATCGACGGGCGTGTGGATGCCTGGGTGTTGGTCGCCGATTCGGCCGGCATCAACATCTGGTGTGCAGCCGGCGGCGGGTTTTTCACCGCCGAGAAGGTTATCGCCGCCGTCAAGTCCTCGCACCTCGACCAGGTAGTGCGCCACCATGCGCTGATCCTGCCGCAGCTGTGCGCGAATGGTGTGGACGGCTGGAAGATTCGCAAGGAGACGCGCTGGGGCGTCCATTGGGGCCCGGCCCGCGCTGAAGATATCCCTGCCTACCTGACAACCCGGCGCAAGAAGACCGATGCCATGCGATGGATGCAATTCCCGCTTAAAGACCGCCTGGAGATGGTGACGGTCACGCTCGGCTTTTACAGCCTATTGATCCTGTTACCGGTGTTGGTTTTCTGGCGGCGTTTGTTCTGGCCGGTCGCGGCGGCCATGGTCGGGCTCTCGTACTTTTACGCCGTCGTGCATCCGTGGCTGCCGGGACGCGACGGCTTGCTGAAAAGCATTCCGTTGACAGCCATCACGCTGTTAGGTCTGGCGGGCTACGTTGCACTGCGCGGTCCGCTCCCGCCGCCGCGCCTGTTCAATTGGGCGCTGGCGCTGGTCGGGCTATCCTTCTTCACGGGCGCGGAGTTGCAGGGCATGTCGCCGCTGATGCGCGGCGAGCAGGCGAACTGGACCTGGGAAGCGATCATCGGCGCGGCGTTGGGCATTGTGTACTGGCTCGCGCCGCTGGCGCTGGGGTGGCGATGAACGCAAATCCAACCTTTTGGTCCGCGCTTGCGCAACACTGGCAAATCGCGCGCCGATTGCGAAACCTGGAAATCCAATTCGATCCGGAGAAGTGTATCGGCGCGTGGCAATGCTACGAAGTGTGCCCCATCGGTTGTTGGACGCCGGACTACGGGCAGCGTAAAGTGGTATTCCATGACGCCGCGCGTTGCATCGCTTGCGGCGCGTGTGTGATGCAATGTCCAGAAGACGCTATTAAATTGGATTGAACTGCTCTCTCTGAGGCGTCAACCGCGCGTGGGGAAGTTAAAGAGAATCAGCGTTTCGTGAGGCCCAACTCGGTGGCCGCGCAGGATGCGAGCGCGCTATGACCAGCCTCGTTCCTCGACAGCGACGAAGATGTCGGTTGCCGAGATCATGCCGACCGGATTCTGGTTGCCGTCCCACACCGGCATTCTGTGTTTCGGGTTTGCGCGAGCGCTGGTACTCAACCCGGATGTGCGCAGCAGCGTGATGGTCGGCTTTCAATTGACGTCGACGCTCAGAAACGTCATCCGGTTCACAAATGATGGGGTGGTCATCGCGCGGCTGCGAGAGCCGCCACCATTTCTGCTACGAATGACCCACATGCGGCGGCGGCGTCGTCCGCCGTGGCGGCGATGGTGATCAGCTTGCTGCCGACAATCACACCGTCGGCTATCGCGCCAACCCTGCGGGCTTGTTCGGGTGTGCCAATGCCAAAGCCTACCGCCAGCGGCGTGTGGGCACAGCGCCGCACGCGTGCTACAAAGTCGCCCAACTCGGCCGGGAGCTGCGAGCGCGCCCCCGTGACACCGGTAATTGACACCAGGTAAGTGAACCCGGTCGCTCGCTCCGCCACAAGCCGGATGCGCGCCTCCGTGCTGGTGGGCGCGAGCAGGTAGGCAAGGCCCATCCCGTGCGTGCGGCAGGCGGCCTCAAGCGCACCCGCCTCCTCCGGGGGTAAATCGGGAACGATAAACCCATTGGCTCCGGCGGCGCGCGAATCCGCTACGAACGACTCCACTCCGTAAGCCAGCAACGGGTTGAAGTACCCCATCAACATGCAGGGAACCCGCACGCCGCGGGCGCGCAACTCGCCCACGGCTTGCAGGCAACGCGCCATGGTCATTCCATTGTCCAACGCCGCTTGCGTGCTGCGTTGGATGGTCGGTCCGTCCGCAAG
>JBHHUI010000313.1:0-4398 GCA_046753805.1 Anaerolineales bacterium | reverse complement strand
GGAGAGGTGCTCGAAAGTTCGGAAGGTCACGATCCGTTGGCCTATCTGCACGGCCGGGGCAACATCGTCGACGGGTTGGAGAAAGCCCTCGAGGGCAAGTCGGCGGGCGACAAGTTCAACATTACGCTATCGCCGGATGAGGCGTATGGGAGCCGCGACGAAGCCCAGGTCCAGACATTGCCGGCCGACGAGTTTGCGGGAGTGGACGAAATCGAGCCGGGGATGCAGTTCAACGTGCACGACGACGACGGCCATCATGTCATCACCGTCACGCATGTCGACGGAGACCAGATTACCGTGGACGGCAACCACCCGCTGGCCGGGGAGACGCTGGTCTTCGACGTCGAAGTAGTCGGAATCCGAGAGCCGACGGCGGAGGAGCTTTCACACGGACACGTCCACGGCGACGGCGGACACCACCATTAACCCCGCAGCCGTTCCGCGAGCAGCGCTGGAATCTGCCGCGCTTCCTCGCTCCGCGCGAGCAGGGTAAAGCCCCAATAGACCGAACCGCCTAGCCCAACGCCGACCAGGCTCACAATCAGCGCCGAGTCCGGCGCGGCGGCCAGCCAACCCCACAATACAATCGCCATTCCGGCCGCACCCAGACTGGTGCGCAGCACGCTCGTCGCCATTGCGCCGGCCGTCACACCTCCGAGCCGCCCGCGTAGCAACCAGATCAAGGCGATCATTTCAGCCGTGGTCGCGAGTGTGTTCGCCAGCGCAAGCCCGCCGTGCGGCATCACGCCTCGCCGCGCGAATAGCGCCGTGAGCGTCAAACTCAGCAGCACGTTCAGGAGCATGGCGCCGACTCCGACCAGCACCGGCGTGCGCTTATCTTTCAGAGCATAAAACGCGCGCGTAACGATCTCGACGACCGAGTGCGATACAAGCCCGGCGGCGTACCATGTCAACGCCCACGCCACCAGTTCGGTCGAGCGTGCGGTGAAAGTCTCGTTCTGAAACAACACCGCAATCAGCGACCGGCCCAGCAGGATCAGCCCGACGGCGGCGGGGATGGCGAGATACAGCATGCCCCGCAGACTCGCTCCAAGCGTGACGCGCATGGCGGATCGGTCTGCGCGAGCGGCCTGTTCTGATAGGGTCGGGAAGACGGCTGTGGCAATCGCCTGCGCGATGGCCGCCTGGGGAAACGTGAATATCTGGAAGGCGATCGTGAGGCCGGAAATACTCCCGACTGGCAACCCGGACGCGATGGTGATGTTGATCCAGAAGTTGATCTGCCACACGGCCAGACCCAGCATGCGCGGCAGCATTAAGCGTCCGACCTCGCGTACGTGCACGTTGCGCCAGCCAAGCCCGAAGTCATAACGGCCGCCGTACCGGAGCAGGCGCGGGACCTGAATGCCGATATGGCCGAGCGCGCCCAGCACCACACCCCAGGCCAGCCCGCGCACGCCCATGTGCGGGGCGAGGAAAATTGCTCCGGCCGCGATGCCCACGTTATACAGAATCGGCGCCAGTGCGGGCGCCAGAAAGTGCTGCTGCGCGTGGTGAATGCCCATCAACAATCCGCTCACGCCAAAGATCACAGTCGAGACCAGCATGATGCGCATCAGCGCGCTGGTGAGCGCAACGAGCTGCGCGTCGAACCCCGGCGCAAGGATGTGTGCGACGAGCAGCGGCGCGAACAGCCCGATAACCGCAGCAAGCGCAGAAACGACCACCAGCAGCCAGGTGATGATGTTGCCGGCCATGCGCCACGCAGCCCGGTCTTCGTTTTTTGTGAGCAGGCCTGTAAATGTGGGGATGAACGCCGAACCGAGCGCGCCGCCGGCAATTACGTTGAAGAGCAGGTCGGGTACGCGAAAGGCGGCAAAATACGCGTCGAGTTCGGCGGAGGTCCCGAAAGTCCGGTTGATGATGACCTGGCGCAGCAAGCCGGTGAGGTTTGCCACCACAAAGGCAGCCATCACCAAGCCCGCGGCCTGTGCGACGCGCCGATTCGTCTGGTTCAAAGTGCGCGGATTATACCCGCCGCAACTTCAAAAGCGTGTGCTGCTTGCGAACACCCACCCCAGCACTGTCTGGTGCATGGGATAAAAAAACAGCCACAGCCGGGCTGGTTAGAGGGTTCAAACGTAAGACGTCCTGGCGAACGGAGAGCCGGGTGCACCTGCCCGGCTCTCTCAAAAGGAGGAGAAGAAGAGACTTTGCCCTTCTCGACTTAACATAGCATGAAGTATTATGACTATCACTACCGTAAAGCTACGCTAACCCTACGGGAAACCTACGCCGTGACCCCACATATGGGCCGCCGAATTACCCATTCGATGCAGGTGTTCGACTTTCATGCAGGGTCACGCCAAACTCGTCTGCAAGCATCTTGAAGGCGCGTGGCAATTGGAACCCGCCGGCGAGGATAGTTCAGGGGAACAGCGGCCAGAAAAGCGGCAGCACGAGCAGCGTCACGGCCAGCAGCACGAGATTGAGCAACACGCCGACGCGCGTAAAATCCGTGAACTTGTAGCCGCCGGGACCGAACACCAGCACGTTTGCCTGGTGCCCCACCGGCGTCAGGAAACTCGTCGAAGTTCCGATCACGGTCGCCAGTGCAAACGCCTGCGGGCTGGCGCCGATGCCGACCGCGACGTCGATGGCAATCGGCACCATCAACACGGTGGCAGCGGCGTTCGACATCGGCTGCGTGATAAGCGCGCCCAGCAAATAGATCCCCGCCAGCACGGCCACCGGTCCGAGGCTGCCGACCACGTCCACGATAAGCTCTGCCAGAAACCGCGCCGTGCCGGTCGACGCCATAGCGGTCCCCAACGGCAACATGCCGGCGATGAGGAAAATGCTGCGCCATTCGATGCTTTTATAGGCCTCATCCATTGTCAGACAGCGCGTGAGCACCATCAGCACGGCGCCGATCACCATCGCCGTGGATATCTGCAGCCCGACAAACGTAGCGAGTAAAAGGACCAGCAACATGATCGCAACCGAGAGCAGCGCCTTCTTGCGCCGGCGCGGCTCGATGTCGAGCGGCTCCAGCACCAGGAACTCCCCGCCCTCTTGCAGCGTCTGCAGGCGCCGGCGGGGCCCCTGCAGCAACAACGCGTCGCCGAACTGCAGACGCACGTCGCGCAGTTTTTCGGTCAGCGTGGTCCCATGTCGCCAGATCGCCAGCGCCGTGTAACCGAACTGGTCGCGGAAGTGGGCTCCACGCAGGCTGCGCCCGATCATGGCCGATCCCGGGCTGAGCGTGGCCTCTATCAGGGTCGTACCGTCCATATCCAGGTCGGCCAACTCGATGTGTGGCTCTGCGTCCAGTCGCAGCCGTAACTCACTCTGGGCGCGCAACAAACTCTCGGCCGGCCCCTTGAGCGTGAGAGTGTCATTGGGTTCGATCAACGTATCACGGTGTAAGACGTGCGCCGTTTCGTCGCCCCGGTTGACTGCGACGACTGTCAGGTCGTACTCGGCGCCCAGCAGCGATTCCATGAGCGATTTTCCGACGAGCGGGCTGTCGGGCGGCACGTTCACGTCACAGATGTACTCGCGCAAAGCAACCGCCTGACGCTGCTCAGCCGATTCACGCGCTGGTAATAAACGGCGTCCGATCAGCGCCATGTAAACGATGCCGCTCCCGAATACGATCACGCCGGTTGGGAAAAAGTCAAAGAATTTAAACGTATTTAGCCCATGTTCGTTGAGGATGCTTGTCGCGAGGATATTCGGCGGTGTTCCGATGAGGGTCATATTGCCGCCCAGCAGCGACGAGAATGAGAGCGGGATCAACAGCTTGGAGAGTGGTATCTTCGCCTGGCGTGAAATGCTCACCACCGCCGGCAGCAAGACGGCGGCTGCGCCGATATTGTTCATAAATGCCGAGAGGCCTCCGCACGTGAGCATGATGACCACAACCAAGCGCGGCTCGCTGCTGCCCGCCACCCGAACGATGCGCCGGCCGAGAAAGTCGGCCACGCCAGTGCGGAACAATCCACCGGACACAATATAAACCGCCCAGACCGTGATCACGGCCGGGCTTGCGAAGCCCGCGAAGGCCTCCCTGGCCGTTACCAGGCCGGTCAAGCGGAGCGTCAGCAACACCAGCAGCGCGATCAAATCGACGCGTATTTTTTCCGTGGCAAAGAGCACCACAGCAGCCACGATGATTACAAGCGTGAGCGCGATCTCAGCCGTCATGTCCGCTGCCCCTGCATCGAATGCGCATTACAAGACGAACTGCAACTGTCACCGACAGCGCCAGCAACGTGACCCGCCGAGCGGCTCCCACGCGCCGGGGGTGGCGAGGTCAGGCAATTCGGACGCGCCATTTATTGGTTGCATCGATGCGAACTGTGTAATTGTCCATCGGTCCTTTTTCGGCACAAAGGATCATACACCAAAGCGCGTCGGCAGCGGACGCGATCC
>JBHHUI010000312.1:0-4402 GCA_046753805.1 Anaerolineales bacterium | reverse complement strand
CGGCGCAGGGACTGCGGGGAACAGACGCCCTTCGCGCAATCAGCTGCCGCTTGAGGCCGGTACACAACGTAAAACGCACCTGCCAGGGCTAAAAAGCTGATCGTGAGTGTGTAAGGACGGTAACGCATCAGAACCGCAAAAGGTCCCAGGCTGGTGAACCCCAGTACCAACAGGGCAACCGGGAGCACACAGCAACTCGCGCTGACAGCAGCCGCCAGTGTGGAGATGAGCGATCCCTTGCTGCTTTTCATGGTTGGAACGTCCCCGTCACTGCATACCCGACGTCTTCGACAGCCTGGGCGATCTGATCAGGAGTGACCTGCGCCGGCTCATACGTCACGATCAGCGTGCCTGTAGCCAGGTCTCCAGTAGCTTCACTGATGCCCGGCAACTGCCGGACGCTCGCGAGAGTCACCGCGATTCAACCCCCTCAGATCCAGCCGCGCACGTTGAAGCCGGTGATCACCGGAGTTACTTCCGGCGCGGCCTGCTCGCCAACGGCGGGGGACGGCTCTAGCCCGTTGGTGCGATCAGGGCTCTCTGGTGCGGTCGTAGCGGCAGGGACGCCTGAAGCGCACGCGTTCAGCACAGCGGCAAGGACGAACGCGCCAACTAACCATCCGGCTTGAGTCCGCAACGTGGGGGAATGGCCCGTCAGTTTTCGAATGCCGACTGACAAATGCATGGAAATATCTCCTCAGGTAGGGAGGTTCAGCTTCTTCAGAACCTCATAGGTCTCTTCAGAATGTGCTCAGAAAGAACGGCAAGAACCGCCCCTGATACCAGATCAGGTACCCGCCAGCGATTACCAGCAGCCCGGCCCCCAGCCGATGCACGTAGGGCAGCAGCGACTGTACGCGTTCGACGATGGCGCCCTTGACGAGCGCGACGCTGACGACGACCGCCATCAACACCACGGCCATCCCAGCCCCGTAGCCGCCGAACATGGCCAGCGCCGCGCCGGGGCTGCCGACCGCCAGGCTACCGCCGATGACCGCCAGGAACACCGGCAGCGTGCAACTCAGCGAGGCGGTTCCGTAGGCCAGCCCGTATAGAAAGACTGACTTCGGGTTGCGCGCCCGCACGTTGAAATTGGGAACCGGCACGGAAATGGGGAGCGCCCCGCCGAACAGCAGCCACAAACCCAGCCCGGCCAATCCCACGCCCACGGCGATGGACAGAAACGGCATGGCTTGCACGATAGCCTGCAGCCCGGCCGAGATGACGACCCCGACCACGCTGAACACGAGCAGAAAGCCCGCCGTGATGAGCAGGCCCTGGATCAGGCCCTCGCCCACGCGACTCGCCAGCGAGCGCTGTGCATAGCCTTCGTCTTTTGAGCCGAGGTAGTAGGCCACGTACGAGGGCAGCATGGCCCAGCCGCAGGGGTTGATCGTCGCCAGCATCCCGGCGGAGAAAGCCCAGGCCAGGGGGAGCGCGCCCATTACGCGTCGCCTCCCGGCAGGCCGAGCAGCACGACGGCCAATACGAACCGGCCTCTCGGCATCACCCGCTCCCCAGCTCGTGGTTCTTGAGTGGTCATGATTGCTATTGAATGTCTCCTTTCAAAGTCAAGTCCTTCTTGCGTGCATTTCACGCCGGCTCTTTTAATGCCCGTACGGAGCGGCTACCCGGCGACTATTGCAGCAAGCCGTCGATTGTCGTTTTCAGAGTCGTGTAATTCGTGGGATAGGCGTCGCGGTAGACGACGTGGCCGTTCTGGTCGAGAATTAATGTCGTGTCCAGCGCCGCGATCTGGTACAGATTCGTCACCTGCTGCCCGGCGTCGAAGGCCCAGACGTAGTCCGGATCGCCGACGGCGGCCTTGAATTGCGCCAGGGCGGTGGGCGTGCTGCTGGGGTCCACGTCAAGCGCGAGAATGCTGATGCGGTCGCCGAAGTCCAGTTCCAGCTGCGCGAGCGCGCGCGCTTCCGGCAGGCAGGTGGTACACCAGTAGGCCATGGCGAATAGTACGCGCGGCTTGCCGTCGAAGGCGGCCAGTGTGTACTCGCCGCCGCCGAGAGTCGGAACGCTAAAATCAGGCGCGACCTCGCCCAGGTTCGCGCCCACCTTGTCCGACAGTACGACGGTGGGCGCAGCCGGGCGCGTGGCCTGCGCGAACTGCCAGCCGATGAAACCGACGATAACGACGCCGATCACGGCGATGCCGATGGTGCGCGTGCGCTGCTGTTTCGCGCTGGCGGCGCGGCGCTGGCGGACGCGGGCTTTAGTTGTCATGCGGGACTCCCTGGCTTCAGTTGTATTATTTGCGCCGTCGCCGAAGTTTCAGTGACAAGTAGTGTGCAGGCACGCGCGTGACGCCGGGCGAGGACGAAGTCCATCACACCGGCGACGACTACTACCCCCAACCCACTGTACATTTGCCTCAGCCAGATGACGACTTCAAGCGCGTAATACATCACCATCACTGTGACGCCAGCGCCAGGTCAAAAACCTGCCGAAAACCGTCGGCGAAGACAGGGTACTCGCTCCGGAAGACAACGCGCTGCTCTGGGCTGATCAGCAGCGTCGTGCCCAGCGTCTGGATGTTGTAATCCGTAAAGAAGTCAGTCGAGTTGACCACGGCCCAGAGGAACGCGGATTCGGGGATCAACTCGGCGTATTGCTGCCACGAATCCGGCTCGTCATCCGGATAGAGATTGAGCAGGACGACCGCAATGTTTGACTCGCGGTAGTCCGGGTACGCAGTGCTGATCTCCTGCATGTTAAACAGGCAGTCGGCGCATCCGACGACGGTGGGGATGAGGAGCACATAGCCATCCTGCGCGGATAAGACGAACGGGGCGCCGCCCATGACGCGCGCCTCAAAGTCGGGCGCGGGTTCGCCCTGCGCCAGATTGCCGGGAAAATCCGCGAACGCCGACAGCGCCGCGCCCTGTGCTGACCCGGCCGGCGAGTCTTCCATTGCCGGCAACGCCTCCGCAGTAGCCGTAGGCGCGACAACTGCCGGGGTGACGGCCTCGGTTGGCTCCGAGACGGCCGGCAGCGGCGATGGTATTTCGACCACCACGGTTTCCGCCGTTTCAGAAGCGAGCGGCGTCGCGGCGCGCGCGCAGGCCAGCCCGAGCGATGCCAGTACGGCAAGCAGCCGCCTCACGATTCGCGCTCACTTTCTTCGGGCGCCGACTCGTCGGAGCGATCCTGTAGCCGGTCAATCAGCACCAACGGCCCCACGCAACACACGACCAGGGCGACAATGAGTATGGCAGTCTCTATTGTTCAATATTCCGGGCGCTTGTGGGCTACCCGGTTCCGGCCACCGCGTGCGGCTGAAACTCGTGTTTCCAGTCCGTCGCGTACCCGGCGGCGACGATCGCCGCCGCGATCGCGGCGGGCTTGAGTTGACCCGGCCGGTAGGTCACGCTGACAGTGCGATCAGCAAAGTCGCCGGTTGCGGCGAGCACGCCCGGTTGTTCGCTCAGGTGGTCGGTAATGAGCGGCACGCAATCGGCGCAACTCATCCCCGCAACACGGAATTCAACGGTCTCAGTATTTGAAGTTGTCATCGCCATCTTCATCTCTCCAGAAAGAAAAACCGGGCCGACCTCGCACGAACGCCCCTCCGATTTCGGTCCGGTCTTATCCCGCGCAGCAACTCAGCATGGCCACGTCCTTCTCAAACGCCACTGTCGCCAGCTTGATGGCCTCCACATTCGTCAGGTACGGGAAGATCGTGCTGCGCAGCTGTTCGACCGTGATGCCGAAGCGTAGCGCCATGGAGGCGATCTGGATGATCTCGCCGCCCTCCGGCGCGAGGATGTGTGCGCCGAGCAGGCGGTCGCTGGCGACGTCGGCCACCAGCTTCACCAGGCCACGCGTATCACGAGCGGCCAGCGCGCGCGGCACGTGCGCCATTTCCAGCGTGCTGACTTTGACCTCGTAACCGGCCGCGCGCGCCTGCGCCTCGGTCAGCCCGGCGGAGGCCACCTGCGGGTCGGTGAAGGTAATGCGTGCGATGTAGTCGGTCTCGGCGGCGCGCCCGCTGCCGGTGAGCGCATTTTCGGCCGCCAGCATGCCGCCATTCGCGGCCGTATAGACGAACATGTCCTTGCCCGTCACATCGCCGGCTGCGTACACCCTAGGGTTGCTTGTCTGCAGCGTCTCATCTACAACGAGCTCGCCGCGCTGGCCGAGTTCCACGCCCGCGTCTTCCAGCCCAAAGCCGGCCGTGTTCGGGCGGCGGCCGGTAGCGACGAGCAGCTGCTCGGCCTCGAAGGTGCGTTCTGCGCCGGCCTGCGTACCGGTCAGCACGTAGCGGCCGCCGCGCTGCTCGACCTTGCCGGTGGCGAAGTCGGTCACGATGCGCAGGCCTTCGGCGGTCAGATACCCTTCGAGCGCGGCGCTGATGTCTTCATCCTCAAACGGGGCGATGCGCGGCAGC
>JBHHUI010000311.1:0-4420 GCA_046753805.1 Anaerolineales bacterium | reverse complement strand
GGCATCAACACCAGCAGGATGGCGCGTGATGCGCGGACGCCGCGCGGAACGCGCCGTTGGCGCGTCCGTAACCGACGCGCGCCCCGTCCAATTCCACACGCCAGCCCGGGTAATCCGTGTCCGCCAGCGCCAGCCAGCCCGGCGCGTCGCTCGCCGTTTCTATCGTTACGCGGTTCGGATCGTCGTCGGGGAGCAGCCTTGCCACAGCTCGAGAAGCCCCGGAGGTTTCTTCTGATATTCCAAAGCACGGCGGAATGGCAGGATCATTCTCTGCCAGAGTGACTGCTACCGTCGTTGCAGGATCAACGACGCCCGCCGCAACCAACGCAAGCGCCGTCGCATCATCCGTCACGCTGCACGCTTGCGGCGCAAACCACACGCGCTCGGCTCCTTCGATGGCAACCACAGACACCTCCCCGTCTGTACTCACCACCGGCCACGGGAGATGGCGCTGCGGCGAAACTACAGCGGCGACGCCGGCCGCACGCAGCAGGTTCGCGGCGGCAGCCGGATCGGCGTCTTCAATGGCTGCGAGGTAATTGTTGTACGTCGTCGGTCGCAGCGGATCGAAGTTGTTGGCCGAGTCGACGCCGGCGAGCACACCCGTATTCGGAAGCAGCCAGGCCCGCGCTCGCAGCCAGCGCTCGAGCTCCATGTCGCCGAAGTCGCCCAGGACGAACAGACGCTCGAACCGCAGTTCGTACTCGTCAGCCGGGAAGTGGAAAACGCGCCGCCCGGCGAGGAGGTCGCGTAGCGCGGCGGCGGAGTCGTCGGCCTGATACAGCGCGGGCTCTACCAGCGGATTCAAGTCGCGTGCCGCAAGTCCCAAATCGGCGACCGTGAGGGCAACAGCCGCGGCGACCCATATAGGGGAGAGGACCGCCCGCCGCTGCAAAAAAAGAACCGCAACTAGAACGCCTGACAACCCCGCCGTGATCAGCGCGCGCCCCATCCAGGACAGCGCCATTTGCTGCTCGCCGAGTCCGCCGAGGGCAATGCGGCCGGACGCGGCGAGCAGCAGCCAGCCGCCGACCAGCGCCAGCAACAGCGCGGCGGCGACAGATAGCCGCGCCCAGTAGCGCAGGCGACGCGCGGGACGCAGTGCGTTGAACCCATACCCGGCCAGAATGCTCATTGCAAACACGTACCCCACCAGCATGCGCGCCGGCGCCTGAAACATGTCAAACCCCGGCACGTACTTGTAAAAGAACGGGAACACCGGCGTGAACTTACCGAGCGCCAGCACAATGGACACGACCCCGATCAGGGCGAGAAACAACGCTGGAACACGCACAGGTTCGGGGTGAAGGCGCGGATGAATGCTGATGTCGTCGCTCTGAATCTGATTCGCGTTCAGCCGCGCAAATCTGCGTCCTACTCCAAATCGCCACAGGCCATACAGCGCCAACGCCAGCGGCAGCAGGCCGATGTAGGCCGCATCTTCCCAGTAGGTCGGATAGGCCCAGTAGCTGCCGTCCACCGGATGTCCGAAGAACGTAGGCGCGAGAAACGACAGCAGTCGCCACGGCCAGAGCGAATACGTGGTCGCGAATTCGTATTCGGCGGCGGCAGCGCGCTCTGAGAGGGAAAGTAATTCGGCTGTGGGCAACAATTGGACGGCGGCCACTGCGACTCCAAGCGTAACCCCGAACGCGAACCGCGCCAGCCCGCGCCAGTTGCGCGCCGGCAGCGCGCGCCAGAGCGCCCAGCTTCCGGCAAGCAGCAGCGTGTAGAACGTGGTCTGCGCGTGACCTGCGAAGAGTTGCAACGCGAGCAGACCGGCCAGTTGCGGCAGGCTCCGCCGGCGGTGCAGTACGGCGCGGTCCGCCGCCAGCATGATCCACGGCAGCCAGGCGGCGGCGTTATTGATCGAGATGAACCACAGCCGCGCGACAAAGTAATCGGAGAAGCCAAAGGCAAAACCCGCCACAACTGCTGCCGGCGCGCGCAGACCCAGGTGGCGCGCCAGGCGCACCATGCCCAGCGCGCCAAACGACAGGTGCAAAACGGCCAGCAGCCCCAGTGTGTAATCCGGGGCGAGATACAGTCCAAGCCAATTCGGCGGATAAAAGACGGCCGATTGCAGGTTGGCAAGCAGCGGCGCGCCCATGCCGAGCCGGTCGGTCCAAAGCGGCAAATGCCCGGACAGGATGGCGTCGCGCACAAGCACCCGCCATGGTACGAACTGCAGCAGCGGCAGGCCCCAGAAGAGCCGACGCGTCCCGAGCACGAGCGGCCAGAAGTAGGCCAACGGAAAGATCACCACGAGCAGCTCGGGCCACCACCGGACGAGCACAATTCGCACGCGTTCGGTCATGCGCCGTCTCCATTGAGCGCCGCTGGATCAGCGAACGCCCAGTAGGAGCCACTTTCGCAGACGGATACCCACAGGCCAGCATACACCTCATCCGAGAAATCGACGCCCCCGTATTCTGCTTCGTGCGGCCCATAAACAAACGCGGGGCGACGCAGCGCTTCCCATTGCGCGATGCGGGCCGCCGCCGGAGTGGCCGGGTCGTAAAACGCGTCGATCTCCCGCTGCTTGGTGGACAGATACACCGCTTCCGGGCCGTGTCCGACGTACGCGACCAGCGGCCCAAAGGCAGGCACGGCGTTGCTGCTGGCATAAGCTGCAAGCACAAGCTGGCGCGCCGGGAGCGATTGCCCGAGGCAGGCGTACAACTCGGCTTCAGCCGTGGGGATAAACATGGGTTCTGCCGGGGCCTGCGTGTTTGCGGCGCTGCCGGCCCACAGCAACAACGCGGTGGGCAGCGAAAAGACCAGCAGCACAGCATTGCCCCAGCGCCGGAACCGCAAACGGGCGCGAGCGCGCAAGCCGGCCGGGACGCCGACGCTCGTTCCCAGCAGCGCAAGCCCCACCAGCGGCAGTTGGATCCCCTCCGAGGTGCGGCGCTGCAGGTTGTACGGCGCGTACAAAAGGAACGGCAGGGCGACGAGCCACACCAGAACCCACGTCCACGCCGTCGGGTTGCGACGCCGTAGCACGCGCAGCCCAAACATCGCCGGCACAAGCAACACGCCCCACGCAGCCGCGTAATCGAGCGGCGGCGGCGAAAAGATGCGGTTTTGCGCCGCCCACTGTGCATAAATCGGATCAACTTGAAAAAGCACCACGGTGTAGAGAATGAACGGCAGAGACGGCGCAACCGCGATCAGTCCGGCGCGCACGGCTGGCGCGGTGGCACGCCCCTGCAGCCGGCGCAGGCCAAATTGCAGCGCCGCCAGTACATACACTAGCGCAACGTAGAACGGTTGGATAAGGGCCGCGCCCAACCACAGGAGACCGGCGCGCAACGCCGGCCAGCGCCCGCCCGTGCGCAGCGCAGCCCAATACGAAACCACGCCGGCCAGCACCAGCGCGCGAGCGGCGGCAAGATGCGGGAGGCCGAACAGGTCCAGGAAGGTGAAGGCTTCGGGGGAGTAAAAATCGAGCGGCAGACGCGCCCCCGGCAGCAGGCCGAGCAGCCAGCCCAGCCCCCCCCCGAAGGCGACCAGTACCCGCCCCAGGCGGCGCGGCCGGACGGCGCGCAAGAACTCGGCCAGGAAACGGTAGGACACCGCGAGCAGCGCGCCGCCGCTGCCAAAGCGCGCGACGTGATACGCGATCACCAGCGCGCTGTGCAGGCGCATCCCGTCTGACGCACCGGCCACCCAGCCCGTGACCTTGCCGAGCAGAATGTGGAAGAGGAACATTACAGCCCGTGAATGCGGTTCCGGCGCATACGATAGTTGGAAGAGCCAGGCGCCTTGCGCGCCGCGCAACATCTTGGCGATGTATGAATTGCCATCTTCGACGCCGAAGACAAATCCGCTGAAGCGCCACTGGTCGCCGGCAGCCTTCCATGCGACGACGTACGGCACGGTGGTCAGCGCCATCACGGCCACGGCAAACCAGACGACCCAGCGCCACTCGCGCGTGGTGATGCGGCCAAGGCCGGGCGTGCGTCTGCTCATATGCGCCGCCGGTGCAACCATTCCACGCCGCCAAGCGCAGTCAGCGCCAGCAGCGAGAGCATCAATCCGACGTATACCGTCAGCGGTTGAAACGTCAACTCGATCACGTGCGCGCCCGGCGGCACTTCCACGGCAAGACGGGGGTCCAACAATGCATCGCCAAGGGCTGCCAGTCGCGGGGGGTGCAATGACGTTAGCTCGCCGTCTATGCGGGCGCGCCAACCCGGGTAGGCGAACTGCGCGATGGTCAGCACATCCGCAGCCGGCGCATCCACGCGCACCACAATGCGGTCCGGAGACCAGTAGTCCACGCGCGCCGTTCCATGACCGGCGGCGAGCGACGCCCAGCCGGGCGCGGCTTCGTTGAAGTAGAGATGGTGTCCGGCGACGTCGCCGGCCTCAACCAGCCCCGCGGCCGTGATCGGAAACAGGCTCGCCACCCAGC
>JBHHUI010000310.1:0-4436 GCA_046753805.1 Anaerolineales bacterium | reverse complement strand
CGCCGTCGCCGTTACAGTTGGCGTAACGGTTCCGGTCGCAGTCGGCGGTCCTGTAGCGGAGGCTGTAAATGTGGGTGATTGGAACGGGGTGGCGGACGCGATCTGACCGGGCGAGTACAGTTCCTGCATGGCTTCTTCCCACGTCAATCCGCCGCGATGTTCAAAGTGCCAGTAGAGGATGCCGGGGAAGTAGGTGCGCCAGTTGTCCGCCGCCGGCGTGCGCGTCCAACCATAGTCTTGACCCATGAGTGTGAAATTGACGAAATACCCGCGCGGCGGTTCGGGGAGGAATGAGCCGCCGTTATCGTATGCGGTCGGGTCACCGGAGAAGCGCGTGTTGAAGTTCCAGGGCCGTACGTGTAAGGGTTCGCCCAGTGTGCCGTCTGCTTGGGCTGTGCGCACCCACACCTGCCAGAACGTCCGCGTGCCGGCATCCTCACGGACCACGTACACCCAACCGTCGTTGAAGGCCGCCTGGCTGATGTCGAACGCTCGCCCGGCGACGTTCCACGACTCGCGGCCCTGTCCCGGCGGCTGTGGTTGGTCCACCGGAATATAAGCGTTGTCCAGCACCGACAGAAAATCCCAGCCTGCCTCCGCAATCATGCGCAATCGCAATCCTTCAAACGATTCATCGACGCGGTCACTCAAGAGCGGAAACGGCGCCCGGACCTGGTCCAGCGACGCCAATTCGTATTCGTCGCCTCCGAGGCGGGGTAGGCGCGTGACTACCGGCTGCCAGGCGGGCGCGTCCACAATCAGTTGCGCATCGTACAGCGTGCCGGAAAGCGTTTTTGGCAATGTCGCGTCGCTCCAGGACATGCCCAACGGCAGACCCTCGATGGGCGCGGCGACGGGCGCAGCGCCCCACGCGCCCAGCGCTGCCGCTGCAAGAAACTGTCGGTCGGCCTGGTTGAAGGCCGTCATCACGCCCGTGCCGTCCGGCGTCCAGATTGGAAACTGGCCCTGGGCTACATCACGCGGCGGCGCAAGCGGATCGTTGGCGTCTTTAACAAACACCAGCCGGAGCGGCGAATCCAGGTCCGTGTACATGAGCAGGCGAGCATCCGGACTCCACAGCGGATTATGCTCTGCGGTGTCCGGGGTAAATGTGAAACGCTCCGCGCTGGCGTCCTCGTCCGGCACGTCGAGGTCAAACGTAAACAGGTCGGGGCCTTCCCCAGCGCGGTACGAAATGAAGGCGATCTTGCGACCGGCCGGCGACCAGGTCGGCCCAAAGTCGGCCGCCGGGTTGGTCGTGAGGCGAATCGGTTGCTCGCCGGCTACCTTCACAATGTAAATATCGAAATTGTCTGCAGCGTAGCCCTCGTAGGTAAGCCAGATTCCGTCTGGAGACCAGGATGGATGCCCTTCATATCCCGGGTCGCGCGTGACGCGTTCCAGTGCGCCCGTGGCGATGTCCAGCACGTAGATATCCCAACTGCCGGCGCGGTTTGATGCAAACGCCAGCTGGGCGCCGTCACGGCTCCAGGCCGGATCGCGGTCGTCCCAGGGGCCGGCGGTCAACCGGGTGAGCGTGGGATTGCCCGGCTCCAACGCCCACAGATTCGTGTGGCCGTTCCTCCGCAGGGCGATGGCGATGGTGCCCCCGACATCAAATGGATTCACGGGTGGTGTTGGGGAGGGGCCGGCGGTAGGCGTCACAGCGGTGACGGCGATCTCTTGCTCGTACGCGATGGCAGTGGGGGGATCGGGCGCAGCGGTCGAAAGATCGGGCGTTGCGACGGCTACTGGGGCGTTCCCCTCCGTGGGCGCTGGCTCGCGGTGCGATAATCGCCACAACAGGTAACCGCCGATAACAAGGAGTACGAGGTTGAGGCCTCCCATCGCAATCAGGAGCCGGCGCAACCGGGTCTCGCGTCCGGCTTTGCGGGTGGGGGGCATGTACATGCGGCGAAGTATACCAACCGCACGCCTGCCTGCAAGGCCGCGCGGAGTTTCTCGCGTATGAGCATTGCCTGAGTTCGCAGCTGGGGGTAAACTCGGGTTAAACTACCAGCTGCGCCTGCCATGGGGCTGCTCTCAAACAATGGCCTATGACCCGCGAAACAACTAAAAATTCCGGCGACCCACAATTGATTGGGCGTTATGAAATCCAAGCTGCCCTTGGACGTGGTGGCATGGCGACGGTCTATCGCGCCTACGATCCGCGCTTCAAGCGCGAAGTCGCTGTAAAGGTGATGCCGGCCGAACTGTTGAGCGATGACACCTTGCGCGCCCGCTTCGAACGCGAAGCGCAGACCATCGCCGCACTGGAACACCGGGCCATTGTGCCGGTGTACGACTTCGGCGAGCAGGATGGTCAACCCTACCTCGTCATGCGCTACATGACGCACGGCACGCTCGCCGACATCATCCGGCAGGGTCCGCTCACGGTGGATCAGGCGGCGACTCACATGCGCCGGCTCGGCTCAGCGCTCGATCATGTGCATGGGCACGGCGTGATCCACCGCGACCTTAAACCCGGTAACATCATGTTCGATGAGTACGGCGAAGCGTATCTGGCCGATTTTGGCATCGTGCGCCTGACCGCGTCCACATCGAACCTCACCGGGACCGGCGTCGTCGGAACGCCCGCATACATGAGTCCCGAACAAGTGCGCGGCGATACCGGCATTGACGCTCGCAGCGATTTGTACTCGCTTGGCGTCATTCTGTACGAAATGCTCACCGGCCAACTCCCGTATGATGCGGAGACCCCGGTTGCACTTGCGATGATGCATGTCACCGAGCCATTGCCGCAAATCGCTACCTTCAACCCGAAATTGCCTCCCGGGACGCAGAACGTCATTGACCGCGCTATGGCAAAGCGGCGCGAGGATCGTTACCCCAATGCGCTCTCGCTGGCCTCGGCGGTGACGGACCTGGCAAACACGACTGCGCAGGGCCGTGGCGCAGCCACGGTGTATGAGTCGCCGGCGACGGTGGTCGAGGCTGAACTGCAGGCGCCGCCGACGGTGTACGGCGCGCATGTGCCGGCGGCGACAGCCCCCGCGCGGACACCGTCGCCTCCGCCTGCGACAGTTCCGGCCACACGCAAGCGTCGCTTCCCGTGGCTCTGGATTGGCATTCTGGCGCTCGTGTTGTTGGTGGGCGGCGGCGCTGCAGCAGCGCTGGGCCTTGCGGGCATTTCATTGTTTGGCAGCCCGAGCGAACCAACGGCGGCGTCGACGGCAACGCCGGTTTCGGCGACCGCAACTGTGCCGGCCGAAGTTGTACCGGCGGCCGCAGCGCCGGAGATCACTTTGATTACGCCGGCCCCGGACGACGAAGTGGAGATCGAATTGGGCGGCGACCCCCTCGCTATCCGCTTTGTTGCAGTTGCCGGTGAAGGTGTATCGCGTGTAGACCTCAAGGTGAATGGCGATCTCGCTGACGCGCGCGCAGCGGACGGATCGGCGAATTCGTTTGCCGAGGAGTTCGCGTGGACGCCGCCGGGGATCGGCCTGTACTTGCTCACGATTGAGACCGTGAGCAGCACCGGCGATATCTCTGCGCCGGCGGGGTTCACGGTGCTCGCCGTCGAAGCAACCGAGGAGGCGACCGCAACCTCCACTGCGACGGCCACCGGGGCTACGGCAACGCCAACCGAAACCTCCACCGCCACAAGCACGCCGCCAAGCGGCGGGGGGGCGGGCGGGAGCGGCGCAGGCGGCGGTGGCGCGCGCGCGGTGGACGGTTCGTACACGAGCACCTCCACAAATGTGAGCGCCGGCCAGGCGGTTACTGTTAGTTGGGACCTGGCCGCAAACGGCGACTTTATCTTTTCACTCGAGCTATGGGAATTTGCGTCCAACGCCAATGAGCCGGTCAAACACGACATTGTGAGTGGGGTGAAACAACACTCCGGCTCGCTCACCTTCACGCCGAGCGCGACGACGACGTATCGGCTTGACGCCTTTTACAACGACGAAAACGAGGCGTCGACGGTGCAGGAGCGCGCGATAACCGTCACGGTGGGCGGCAGTGGCGGTTCGACGGGGTCGTCAGGCGGGTCCAGCGGGGGTTCTTCCGGCGGCAGTAGCGGCGGCAGCGCCGGCGGGCCGATTGTGTTCCGCGATCCGCCTGTGGTGAGTTTGGTTTCTGCGACGCGGTTAAATGATGCGGGCGATGCAAACATGACGCTCAGCGTTGAGTTCCGTGGCGGTTCCGCACCGTACACCATCACCGGCGACGGCGTGGGCGCGCCGCAGTCTCGCAGTGTGACCGGTTCATTCACCTCCGGCGGATTCGACTGGAACTTCATACACTTTTCAGCCACGGGGAAATGCGGCGGGGGATTTCCGGCTACGATCACGCTTACAGGCTCGGGCGGACAAAGCGCGACGGGAACCTATTTCATCAACTCGGTGCCGTGCAACTAGGCATCTTCAAGGGCGCAAATCCAAACAAACGAGTCAAGTTTTGGGACACGG
>JBHHUI010000309.1:0-4439 GCA_046753805.1 Anaerolineales bacterium | reverse complement strand
GTTGCAACGCAGCAGTTACCGCCTGATCTGGCTCAACCCATTGCTGGGCTCACCCGATTACGAGCCGCTCACGCGCGGCATGCAGACGGCGCTCCCATTTGTGGATGATTTCCTGCCAGTGCATAATCTGGCGAGCCTGGAAGATTTGGCGGCGCATCTGGTGGGGTTGGAGGGGGGGCGGCCGGCAAGGAAACAAGTAAGTGTCAGAGATAGAGTTAAAGTGTCTTTTATTGTTTCTGACCCTAACTCCGGTCTCCAGCTTTAACTGAGTGTGAAGAAACTGCCGCATATGAATCAGAACTCAACGACCATTAACGCTCATCCTAACTCTCTACTCTAACTCTAACCACCATGCGTGACATCCTTTCCGACCTTGATAACTGGCTTGCAAACGACGAGCCAATCGCCCTCGCAACGGTCATCCAGACCTGGGGCTCGGCCCCGCGTCAGGCCGGTGCAAAGATGGCGCTTACGCCGGATGGCAAGATCACCGGCTCCGTCAGCGGCGGCTGCGTCGAGGGCGCCGTGTTTGAAGCGGGCACACAAACGCTGGCATCCAGCGTGCCGCAATTGCTACAGTTTGGCGTGGCTGATGAGACTGCGTGGGAAGTTGGGCTGGCCTGCGGCGGCAACATCCAGGTGTTTGTGCAGCCGCTGGACAAAAAATTCTACGCTGACGAGCGCGGCAAACTTCAGTCAAGCGTACCTCACGCGGTCGTCACGGTCGTTGAAGGGGAAGCGGCGCAGCTCGGGCGGACGTTGATCGTCGCAGACGGCGCTGTATCCTTCGGTTCGCTAGGCGCGTCGGACCTTGACGAGGCGGCTGTCGC
The DNA here is from genome assembly GCA_046753805.1 of Anaerolineales bacterium. GTDB lineage: Bacteria > Chloroflexota > Anaerolineae > Anaerolineales > JBHHUI01 > JBHHUI01. Next base: position 3,609 of record JBHHUI010000309.1, on the reverse strand, counting down.
GGCTGCGCAGGTCGCGCTGGCCGAGCGACGTTCGCAGCGCACCGCCCTGGCCCGCGAAGGCGCCACGCTCACCGACGTGTTTGTCGAAGTCGTGCTGCCGCCGCCGACGTTGATCATGGTCGGCGGCGTCCACATCGCCGTGGCGCTGACGGCCATTGCCAGGGCGCTCGGGTATCGTACCGTGGTCGTGGACCCCCGCCGGTCGTTTGGCAGTGCGGAACGCTTCCCGCACGTGGACGAGTTGATCCAGGCCTGGCCGGATGAAGCGCTGGCGCAGGTGGGGCTTACCGAGACGACCGCCGTTGCGATGCTGACCCACGACCCCAAGCTCGACGACCCGGCGCTGCAGGCGGCGCTGCCCAGCCCTGCTTTTTACGTCGGCGCGCTCGGCAGCAAGACCACGCAGGCCAAACGGCGCGAGCGGCTGCGCGCAATGGGGGTCGCCGAAGCGCAGCTCGACCGGCTCCATGGCCCCATCGGCCTCGATATTGGCGGCCGGTCGCCCGACGAGATCGCGTTGGCGATCATGGCCGAGGTCGTAACCGTCCGCAACCAACAGCAACCAACAGCTGGTTAACGTATGCGTGGCGTCATCGCAGCCGGCGATCCGCAAACCGCGGCGGCCGGAGCTGCCCAATTAAGACAGGGCGGCAACGCCGTGGACGCTGCCGTGGCGGCCGCTTTCGCTTCATTTGTAGCGGAAGCTGTACTCGTCAATATCGGGGGCGGCGGCATGGCCACACTCGCCGGCGCGGACGGCGCCGTCGCCGTGTACGACTTCTTCAGCGACATGCCCTCGGGCGCGCTTGCTGCGGGGGCGGATTTCCGCGAAATTCATGTCGATTTTGGCAGCGAGACGCAGCCGTTTTACATCGGGCGCGCGAGCGTCGCTGTGCCGGGCGTCGTCGCAGGCCTGTGTCGTCTGGCGGCCGCGTGCGGAACGCTCCCCTTGCAGACCCTGCTCGAGCCCGCTGTGCAGCTGGCAGCCGACGGGGCCACCCTCTCGCCGGCGCTCGAATACGTGCTCGATATCCTGTCGCCCATCTTTACAGATACACCCGGATTGGCCGCGCTGGTCCAGCCCCATGGACACTTGTGCCGGGCCGGAGAGCGCATGCTGTTTCCGCAACTGGGCGCGACGTTGGCCGGGCTGGCCGCCGAAGGGCCGGAGCTGTTCTACCATGGACGGGTCGGGCAGGCGATCGTCGCGGACCAGCGGCGTCATGGTGGGCTGGTCACGACACAGGACCTGGCTGACTATCGCGTCCACCGCTGCGAGCCGATCCGGATCACCTATCGGGACGCCGAGATCAACCTGCCGTCCGCCCCTTCCAGCGGCGGCGTGCTGATCGGTCTTGCGCTCGAAGTGCTCGCGGGCATGGACGTAGGCGCGCTGGCTCACAATGAATTTGATCATGTGCGCCTGCTCGCCGAGACAATGCGTCTGACGAGCGAGGCGCGTCGCAGTTTGGACACAGCGGACGCCGATCTGCTCTCGGAGGCCCATGTAGGCGCTTACCGCGCCCGGTTACAGGATATGCTTTCCGACGCGGTTCCAGCGCGTCCATCGCCCGAGCCGCGCGGCCCGCGAAATACAACGCACATCAGTGTCGCGGACGAAAGCGGAAACGTCGTCAGTCTGACCACATCAGCCGGTGAAAACGCCGGCTTTGTGGTCGGCGATACCGGCGTGTTCCTCAACAACATGCTGGGTGAGATCGATCTGCACCCGAATGGATTCCATCGGCTGCCGCCGGGTCAACGGTTACAGACGATGATGAGTCCTGTAATTGTGACGCGCGCGGGGGCGCCCGTTCTGGCCGTCGGCAGCGGGGGCAGCAACCGCCTGCGGTCGGCGATCCTGCAGGTGATCAGCAACGTGCTCGATTTCGGCCTGCCGCTGCAGGCAGCCATCAACGCGCCGCGCGTGCACTTCGAGGTCGGAGTGCTGCAACTTGAAGGGGGAATCGCGCCACGAGTGGCGGCGCGCTGTGCAGAGGTGGGTTATGAAGTCAATCTTTGGCCGGCGCGCAACATGTTCTTTGGCGGCGCGCACGCCGTGGCCCGGCAGGGGGGCGAAATGGTCGCGGCCGGGGATGCAAGGCGGGGCGGGGCCGTCGCAGTCGTAGATTGATTCGTATTGAAGCTATCCTTCCAGCCGCACTTCGTATCCAATCCGGACCGACGGTGGGCTGAATTTGGTAAGGACAAGGTTGAGTGTCAGCAGTGCGCCCGGTGCGATTGCGGCCGGCGCCGGCGCTGCCCAGTTGTGAGCGGACCCGCTCAATGCGGTGTGCGGTCAGCCCGGGTCATAGCGGTCAGGCGCGTCGGCAAGCACGTCCGACTCGCTCAGGTAGAATGTCTGAATGCCGATCGCGTCCTCGATCGTCAGGCTGTTGTCGAACACGCCGCCGGGCGGCACATTGGGACGACCTTCTGCGTCGGACCAGTCTACCGTCGCGCAGCCCGACAGGGGGTGATCGCGTCCGCACACCTGGTCCGGCCGCGACGCATCCCAGAGCGACACGACGAGCCGCTTGCCGGACAGGACTTCGGCGGCGACCGCGATCTCATGCGTGAATGAATAGGCGGCGTGGAAACCCGGCTCGCCGAATGCATTGGCGGCCGGCAGGTCAAATTCACCCGACGCGAGCACCAGCGGCGCGCCGGCTTCCGACAACTGCTCTGTGGGGGATGGCGCTGCAGGCTCCGTCGGCGCGGGAAGCGCCGGAGCGCAGGCTGCACCGATTGCGGCCAGCAGCAGTAGGCCCCTTGAGCGGAACCTTCTAGATTGGGCGGACACTATAGAACCTTGCGGCCTCGCTTGAGCGAGGCTTGCATGGCTTCTAATTCATCCCAGCGGCCAGCGGCTGCAAGCGCGGCCTGTTCGGGCCACGTGGTGGGGTCGCTGATGCGAGCCACCCCCGCAGCGTCCAAAACGGCCTGAAGTTCTTCGCCCGTTTTGGCGGCCAGTGCGCCGAACGTGGTGATGCCGGCTGCTTGCAGCACAGAGGAGAGCTTCGGTCCGATCCCTTCGATGCGTTGCAAGTCATCCGGCGCGGCTGCCGCCACAGTCTCGGGTACAGGAGCGGGCGCTGCAGCCACCGCTTTCGATTCTGGCGCCGCGGTAGCTTCGGCGGCCAGTGCGTTGCGGCCCAAGAGCCAGGCCACCAGTAATACAACGACGATGGCGGCAATGAAAATCCAAATCAAGTTCGGCGGACCACCGGCTTTTGTGAGCAACAATGTCATCCCAGGTTCCTTCCACGTGTCGTACAAAGTGTACATCGAGGCCATGCAAAAGTGAACGCATGCCTCCTGCCTCCTGCCGTGTGCAATTCACGATGTTGGTCAATTTTCAGGTTACTGGCACTTTGGTCAACATAAGTCGCAGCCGCCAGCGTAAAGCCGGACAGATTCTTTGCTGCTCAAGTGCCAGTCACCTTTCGGCCAAAATGTGAAATAGCGCCAAATGGCGGAAAGGTACCCATCCGCGCCGGACTACTGAACAGCCCGCTATTAACGCGTCCGCCAAACAGCGCCGGCGGCCAGGGGCGGCGGCGCTCCCGGGCTGCCGGCAGTCGTCAGCAGCGAGAAAACCGACGCAAG
>JBHHUI010000308.1:0-4444 GCA_046753805.1 Anaerolineales bacterium | reverse complement strand
TGATTCGCGCTGCCATCCGTTACGCCATCGCCGGCGGCCGGCAGAGCGTCACCCTTGTCCACAAGGGCAATATCATGAAGTTCACCGAAGGCGCTTTCCGAAAATGGGGCTACGAACTGGCCGAGCGCGAATTTGCCGAGCAGACGTACACCTGGAGTCAGTGGGAGCGCACGAAGGCCGCGCAGGGCGAAGACGCCGCCAACGCCGAACAGAAAACGGCCCTGGCAGCCGGCAAAATCCTAGTTAAAGACGCCATCGCCGATATTACCCTGCAGCAAGTGCTCACTCGCCCGCGCGAGTTCGACGTGGTTGCCACACTCAACCTCAACGGCGACTACATCTCCGACGCGCTGGCGGCGCAGGTGGGCGGCATCGGCATTGCGCCCGGCGGCAATATCAACTACGACACCGGCGTGGCGATCTTTGAGGCCACGCATGGCACCGCACCCAAATACGCCAATCAGGATAAAGTCAATCCGGGTTCGGTGACGCTGTCCGGCGAGATGATGCTGCGCTACATGGGCTGGTCGGAGGCCGCCGACCTTATTGTCCGGGGCATGAACGGCGCCATCAGGGCGCGGACGGTCACTTACGATTTTCACCGTTTGATGGATGACGCGACGCTGCTCAAGACGAGCGAGTTCGGCGACGCGATAATCTCTTATATGGATTAAGTCCGGCGTCAAACGTCCAACGCCAAACGTCGTGCGATCTTGACGTTGGACATTCAGACTTCGACGTTTGACGGAGTATCGAATGGCTACCCTCATTACCACTCTACAAGAAAGCCTGCGCTACCGGGGCGGCACCGGCCACTGGGCCTACCAATTCCATCGGCTGGCTGGACTCGGCACGCTGCTTTTTCTGCTCGTTCACGTCCTCGACACGTCCACGGTCTTCTTCTTTCCAAACCTGTATGAACATGCGATCAATCTGTACCGCAGCCCGCTCTTCATGCTCGGCGAAATCGCGCTCGTGGCGGCGGTGATCTACCACGGCCTCAACGGTTTGAAGATCGTTGTATTCGATATCAAGCCGGAATTGTGGAGCGAAGCGCGCGAGCGAACCTGGAGCTGGGCCGCCTATGTCGGAGCCTTTCTGCTCTGGTTGCCGGCGGCGTTCCTCATGGGCCGTGCGCTGTATGAGAACAGTCTGTGCGCGAATTGTGTGGCCGCCGAGGGGCCGGTCACGCAGCGGGGACCGCTGGCCGTGAACGTCGTCATCCTCGTCATGCTGGCGCTGGCAACGCTCTTCGCGCTGTATCTGGTTCTGGGCGCGCTCGGCGGCAAAGGCGGGGTGCCCAAGACATTCGACACGCGCATGTGGCAGTTTATGCGCTGGTCGGGCGTGCTGCTCATCCCGCTGGCGTACGGCCACGTGCTCATCAAGGATGTAATCCATGGCGTGCACAGCATCGACCTGAACTATGTGGAGCTTTACTGGAGCACTGTAAGTTGGCGTATCTACGATGCGGCGCTGCTCGGGCTGGCCATGGCGCACGGTATGAACGGCCTGCGGCAGGTGGCCGAGGACTACATCCACGGTGCGAGTCTGTTGCGTATCATCAAATGGGCGATGCTCGTTGTGTGGATCGTAATAACAGCCATCGGCGCGATAGCGCTGGTCGGTGGTGTAAGGAATATCTAACGCAAAGTCGCAAGGGACGTAAGGCAAAATCCGGATTAGTTCGTTGCGTTCCTTCGGCGCGGCGCCGGTCGGGCTTAACTTCGCGCATTTGCGTTGACTTCTGCGGAGTCATCAATGACAACTCACCATCAATTTGACGCAGTAATCGTAGGCGCGGGCGGGGCTGGCCTCATGGCCGCGCTGCACGCTAGCAAAGCCGTTAACACGGCGGTCGTATCCAAACTGTATCCAACGCGATCCCACACCGGCGCCGCACAGGGCGGCATTGCGGCGGCGCTTGGCAATATGGAAGAGGACTCGTGGGAATGGCACATGTACGACACCGTCAAGGGCGGCGACTATTTGACCGACCAGGACACGGCCGAGATTCTGGCGCGGGAGGCCATCGACGCTGTCGTGGAACTGGAGCACATGGGTTTGCCATTCGACCGGCTGCCGGACGGCCGCATGGAGCAGCGCCGCTTCGGCGGGCATACGGCCAACTTCGGCGAAAAACTGGTCATGCGGGCGTGCAAATCCGCCGACCGTACCGGACACATGATCTTGCAAACGCTGTATCAGCAGTGCATTAAGCAGAAGGTGAACTTCTTCGACGAGTTCTTTGTGGTCGATCTCCTGATGAACGCGGGCGCGTGTGTGGGTTGCGTGGCGGTGGAAATGGCCACCGGTGAAATTCACGTCTTCCACGCCAAGGCCGTACTGATCGCGTCCGGCGGGTTCGGGAAAGTCTTCCAGGTCACCTCGAATGCGCATACCCTGACGGGCGACCCGGTGGCGGCCGTATGGCGGCGCGGGCTGCCGCTGCAGGATATGGAGTTCTTCCAATTCCATCCGACTGGCATGTACAAGCTCGGCATCCTGCTCTCTGAGGCGGCGCGCGGCGAAGGTTGCGTGCTCACCAACGACCAGGGCGAGCGCTTTATGGCCCAGTATGCGCCCACCGTCAAAGACCTCGCGCCGCGCGACATGGTCTCGCGTTTTATCTATGAGGAAGTGCGCGCTGGACGCGGGATCAAGGGCAAAGACTACGTGCATCTGGACTTTCGCCCGGAGACGATCAACAAGTTCCAATCCGGGCCGGGCGGCCGGCCGGTGACGTGGGAGCATCTGGAATCCGGGCTGCCGGAGATCATCGATTTTGTGCGCGTGTATATGGGCATTGATCCGAAGACGCAGCCGGTCCCGGTGCAGCCCACGGCGCATTACGCCATGGGCGGCATCCCGACCGACAACGATGCGCGCGCACTGGCCGATGCCAACAAAGTTGTGCCGGGCCTGTATGCGGCCGGCGAATGCGCGTGTGTTTCGGTGCACGGGGCCAACCGGCTGGGTACAAACTCGCTTGTGGACATTGTGGTATATGGGCGGCGCGGCGGGAAGGCGATGGTCGCGTTTTGCGAGCAGGCTGATTTTGTGTCGCTGCCGTCGGAACCTGAAGGCGAGGCGGTGGCGGAGCTGCAGCGCATCCGCAGCGCGCCGGGCGACGAGCGTGCGGCCGCCATCCGTGACGAGTTGCAACGCACGATGACGGCCAAGGTGGGCGTGTTCCGCACGGGCGACGAAATGCAGGCGGCGCTCGACAAGATTGCAGAACTCAAAGTACGCTATCAGAATGTTAATATCGACGACCAGGGCAAAGTGTTCAACACCGACCTGTTGGAAACATTCGAACTGGGCTGCTTGCTGGATATTGCCGAGGCCACGGCCGGCAGCGCGCTGCGGCGCACGGAGTCGCGCGGCGCGCATTCGCGCGAAGACTACCCCGACCGCGACGACAAGAATTGGCTCAAGCACACGCTGGTGTCTCGCGCCGAGGGCAGCGGCGCTGCGCCCACACCGGCCGGGACGAAACTGCGCTTCCAGGACCGGCCGGTGCGACTCGGACGCTTTGAGCCAAAGGCGCGCGTCTATTAGAGATCGGCGACTGGAGATTTGTCTCTGAGCGCCATTCTTCCGTCTCTTACGAGGCCTTATCTATGAAAATCCATCTCAAGATCAAACGCTTCAACCCCGAGAAAGACACCAAACCCTGGTGGGGCGAGTACGATGTGGAAGTCGATCCTACGGATCGGGTGCTGGATGCGCTGCACAAGGTCAAGTGGTACGAGGATGGCACGCTCAATTTGCGCCGCTCGTGCGCGCACGGTATTTGCGGCTCCGATGCAATGCGTATCAACGGGCGCAATCGGCTGGCCTGCAAGGTGTTAATTCAGGACGTCGCGCCAAATATCACGGTGGAGCCGATCTACGGGTTGGCGGTGATCAAAGACCTGATTGTGGATATGGATCCGTTCTTCAATCATTACAAGTCGGTGATGCCGTATCTGGTCAACGACGAACCGCTTCCGGAGAACGGCCGTGAACGGCTGCAGAGCCCGACCGATCAGCAACGCATCACCGAGTCGACAAAGTGCATACTGTGCGCGGCCTGTACCACCTCCTGCCCGTCGTTCTGGGCGAACGGCGCGTATGTGGGGCCGGCCGCCATCGTGCAGGCGCATCGCTTCATTTTTGACACCCGCGACCGCGCCGGGGAGGCGCGTTTGAAGGTGCTCAACGAGCAAATGGGCGTCTGGCGCTGCCGGACGGTGTTTAACTGCACCACCGCCTGCCCGCGTGATATCCCGGTGACGCGTCAGATCGGCGAAGTGAAGAAAGCGTTGGCAACTGGCCGCCTCGACTGAGTTGCGCCGGACGCAACAGATTTGCTAGAGTCGCGGGGCGGCCGGTTGTCGGCAGCCCCGTTTGCTTTTCCCGTACACCGGCGACACCTTGACTACCATTTGAACTCTTCGAG
>JBHHUI010000307.1:0-4459 GCA_046753805.1 Anaerolineales bacterium | reverse complement strand
GAGGTGACGGTGCGGAGCTTTCTCAAGAGCGCGTGGGCTTTGGCGCGATCTTTGTGCGCTGGGCGGGCGCGCCGGGAACGGTAACGGCCTTCTACCGCATGAGCGTCGGCGCTGTCGTACTGACTTGGCCGTTTGCGCGGCGCACGGCGCGTGCCTGGCGGACAGGCGCCCTTTCCCGGCGCGCCTTGCACTTCGCCGTCGCCGCGGGTGCGTTCTTCGCGTTCGACGTGGCGCTGTGGGCCAGTGGTGTGATGTTGAGCGGGCCGAACACGCCGACCTTGCTTGCGAATACCGCGCCCATATGGGTCGGGCTGGGCGCGCTGGTATTCTTGCACGAGCGACTGCGGATCGGTTTCTGGCTGGGTCTCGCGCTCGCGCTCGTTGGCGCGGCGATCATTCTACGCGTTGACGCGCAGCAGTCGTCCGCTGTCGGTTTAGGCTCGCTGCTGGGGCTGGTTGCGGCTCTGTTCTACGCCGGTTACTTCCTCGTGACCCAGATCGCGCGCCGCGCAATGGACGCCCTCAGCATCCTGTGGGTAGCCTCGGTCACGGCCAGCATCATCCTGCTGTCCATTAATCTGGTCTTGCGGCGGCCGCTGCTGGGTTACGCGCTGCCGGCCTATGCGAGTATGTTTGCGCTGGGCCTGCTTTCGCAGGCGATCGGCTGGCTGGCGATCAACCACGCGCTGGGAATACTGCCCGCATCGGTCGTCGCTCCGACCATGCTCGGACAACCTGTCATGACCGTGCTGCTCGCCATCCCGCTGCTGGGCGAGACGCTGTCACCCGGCCAGTTTGCAGGCGCGTGCCTGGTACTGGTCGGCGTGTACATTGTCCATCGCAACCGTGCGCGGGGCGCGCCGCGCACGCCGGTACAACCCTGAAATGTCGCTCGGCTATCGCCTGAATTCGCGCGCCATGCTTGCCATCCGACGCCTGCTGCGCGCCGATACGCCCGCCCCGGCGCGCAGCCCGGTGGAAATCGCAGCGGAAATGGAACGTAACTACCGCTGGAATTTCGCCGTCAACCTGGGCGATCAGGCCTTCTTCTGGTTCGGCCTCAGCTTCGCCTCGCACGCGACCATTCTGCCGCTCTTCGTCAGCAAACTCAGCGACAGCCCGGTGCCAATCGCCATTCTGGCGGCCGTCGCACAGGGCGGCTGGTATCTGCCCCAACTCTTCACAGCGAATGTCGTGGAACGGCTGCACCGCAAGAAGCCCATCGTGGTCAATTTGGGTTTCTTCCTCGAGCGGCTGCCCACCTGGCTGCTGCCGCTGGCCGCGCTGCTGGCGTTCTACTCGCCGACGCTGGCCCTTGCCACTTTCTTGATCGGTTACGCCACATTTAGCATTGGCGCGGGGCTTGTGGGCGGAGCCTGGCAAGACCTGATGGCGCGCTGCTTCCCGGCCGAACGACGCGGGCGCATGTTGGGGGTGGGATTCTTTCTCGGCGCGGGCGCCGGCGCACTGGGGGCGGGGCTTAGCGCGCAGATCCTGAACATACTGCCGTTCCCCCGGAACTTCGTGCTGCTCTTCGGGCTGGCGGCGCTGAGCATCTCTGTGAGCTGGCTGGCGCTGGCGTTGACGCGCGAGCCCGAACAACCCTCGACTGCGCCGCACCGCAGCCAGCGCGAATTCTTCACCGACCTGCCGCACATGCTGCGCCGCGACAGCAACTTCCGGCGCTACATCGGAGCCCGATTGACGCTGGCGTTCGGCACGCTGGCGATCGGATTCGTGACTGTGTCCGCCGTCGAGCGCTGGGGCATACCTGACGGCACAGTGGGAATCTACACCACGCTAATGCTGGTAGGACAAACGCTGGGCAACATTGTTGCCGGATACATCGCGGACCACTTCGGGCACAAACTATCGCTGCAGATCGCCACGTTGGCCGCCACCGTAGCCTTCGTCATGGCTTGGCTAGCGCCGTCCCCCGACTGGTATTTCGCCGTCTTTGCTTTGCTGGGTTTTAAAACGGGCGCGGAGGTCGTGTCGGGCGTCCTGATCGTGATGGAGTTCAGCCCGCCAGACCGGCGTCCGACGTATATCGGTCTGGCCAGCACGCTCACGGGGGTCGTAAACATCGCCGCGCCGTTCGCGGGGGCGGCGCTTGCAGCATCGGGGTACAGTGCGCTCTTCGCCGTGGCGGCCCTCATCAACGGCATCGCGCTGGCGTGGCTGCGCTGGGGCGTGCGTGAGCCGCGCTATGCCACCAACCAACCTCCATCCACATAGATCGTCTGCCCGGTGAGGTAGTTGGCAGCTTCCGACGCGAGGAAGGCTACCACGTTCGCAATCTCTTCCGGCTCGCCGATGCGCCTCGAGGGAACATATTCCAGCAACGCCTGGTACGCGGGCGGGTTATCCACCCGCAGGTTTTCGACCATGTCCGTGCGGGTGATACCGGGCCCGACGGCGTTGACCTGGATGTTATCGGGCGCCCACTCGACCGCCAGCGAGCGCGTGAGCTGCGCGAGGCCAGCCTTACTCATGGCGTAGATGGAGCGTTTGGGCACACCCGTCGCTGCATGCACCGACGAGATTTGGATGACCTTGCCGCTGCCGCGCGCTTGCATGTGCGGCCCGACTGCCCGCGCGCACAGCCACGGCCCGCGCAAGTTGATGTCCATCAGCCAGTCCCAGTCTGCGACGCTGGCGTCGGCGATCAGGTCGCGGCCAATGACGCCGGCGTTGTTGACCAGGATGTCGATGCGCTCGAACGCGTCCAGCGTCTGCGCGACGGCGCGCTCGATCTGCGCGGGATCGGACATGTCGGCGGTGAAGTGCTCCGCCCGCACGGCGAACGCGGCGCGCAGCGCCTCCGCCACGTGCGCGCCGGATTCGGCGTCGCGGTTGGCGATGGCAATGTGCGCGCCGTAGCGCGCCAAACATTGCGAGATCGCCAGTCCAATGCCGCGATTGCCGCCCGTGACGAGCGCGACCTTGCCATCCAGTTTTAGAAATTCATTCACCATCGAGCGCCTCCTGCCGGCCACACGGTAGAATTGACCCGCCATGCTGGCACACTATAAAACACTTCGTAGCTGGCCTCAATGGGGCGGCGCGGCGCTGGTAGGCGCGGTGGGGCTGATCGCCTACTGGCCGACGCTATTCTTCAATTTCTTCTGGGAAGACCCCTTCGACATCGGGCAGGTCGAACCTTTTTCGTATCTGCAACTACTCGGCGTCGCCAACAGCAACTCCTATTATCGCCCGCTCGCGCTCGTCATCCTGAAGGCGCTCAAACTGAGCGGCCCCGCCTACGATCCGTTCCCCTATCACCTGTTCGTCGTGGTCGGGCATCTGGTTTCAGGCATGATCCTGTTCGGGCTGGCGCGCCATCTATTTGCGCGTACCGGCAAATCCAACCTGTATCCTCTCGCCGCCGGACTGCTGTACGTACTGTATCCCTTGCCTTATGAGGCCACCGCCCGCGCGAGTTCCATGCACGAGTGGCTCACGGCTGCGATGTTTGCATCCTTCTGGCTGTATGCGTGGGGCCGCAGCACGCAGCGCCGCTGGCCGCTGCTGACCGCGCTGCTGCTCATGGCGCTCGCACAGACCGTGCATGAGAACGGGTTGTTGTTCCCGGCGCTGGTCGTCGTGCTGGAGGTCTGGCTGGCGTGGCAGCGCCGCGTGCCGCGTTGGAGTCCGGCTGCGCTGCTCTATACCCTACCGGCGCTGGCGTTCTTCGTCGTCTGGCTGGCGATCCCCAAAGCGGGCGAAGCGCCGCAACTCGGCCTCCACCTGCGCGAGGCGCTGTACCTTTCGCAGGCGATCTCGTTCCCGATTGCGGGGCCGATCGCATGGCTGGGCGGGCTGGGGCTGTCGCCCGAATGGCAGGCCGGGCTGGCCCTGCTGGGCGCGCTCGGCGTGCTGATCGCCGTGCATGGCCGGGCGCGCGCCCACCGGCTGGCGCTGGCGCTGGCGTGGTGGGTCCTCGCCATCAGCCTGGCATGGATCGCGCGCCCGATCGAGTATCTGCGCGTGTCGCCGCGCGTGATGTATTTCGCGTCGTTTGGGGCAGTGCTGGCGTGGGCGGGCGTGGCGGATTTCGGCAACGGCCGGCCGGCGGGGCAGCGGCTGCGGCGCATCGTCGGCGCTGGATTGTTGGCCGCCGTTCTGGCGCAGAGTGCGTTTGTGCTGGCGCGTGCGACGACGCTGTACCGACGCGGTTCGGAACTGATGACCGAGATCATCCCAGCCGGGGCTGATGGCGGGCGCCTGCTGTTTATCAACGTGCCCGACCGGTTCGCATATCGCGATCCGCCGTACCCAATGGGTTACTGGGGCATGTTGCTTGCGCCGGTGTCGCAGAACCTGGCCGACTTCATTTCGTTCTCCACCGGCGTCCCCACTGAAACGGAATCGCTGAGCGATTTTCAACTGCTGGCGGCGCAGGTGGACGCCTCGCCGTATCAGGTCAACACACGCGGCGTGGACGCGTTTGCCAGCG
>JBHHUI010000306.1:0-4468 GCA_046753805.1 Anaerolineales bacterium | reverse complement strand
GTAGTTGTCGCCTGCCTTGCAATTGGAGATGGTCGCCACGCCCTGATAGTAGAAATCGCCGCCGCGCCGACCGTTGAGCGCCCAGTTGAGACGCTCGGTGCGTTTTACCGTGAGGCGGTATTCCTCGTCAATGATGGCGCCGGTGGCCGCGTCGCCGTCAAATTGGTCCCAGTAGTCCGGCAGCAGAAAATCTTCTTCGAAGACGGGCGCGCTGGCCGCGCCGGCGAGCGGGTCCACCGGCGAGTCGGACGTTTCGGGCGCGGGCGTGACCGGCTGCCCTGCTTCAGCAGCGGAAGCATCCGTACCGGTTTCCCCGGCCGCCGGCTGTTCAACCGGTACCTCCACCGTCACAGGTACTTCGACGGTAACCGGCACCTCGATGGGAACTTCCACCGTAACCGGCACTTCCACCGGAACTTCCACCGTGACCGGCACGTCCACCGGAACTTCCACCGTTACGATCTCCGGCGGCACGGCTGCGATGGTGGCATTGACTTCGGCCTGAACCGTTGCGGCGGTATCGGCCGGGTTCGCGCCGCCACAGGCCGCAACAAACAGCCCGAGTAGAATCAAACCGCTTGCGAATTTGTACATTGTATTAACTCTCCTTTTGAATCGGCCGGACGATATCCGCGCAATGCCAACCTATGGGAAGAGCACCACTTTGCCGCTCTTACCGGTTACCATCACTTCAAAAGCTTGCTCGAATTCCTCTAGTTTGAATTTGTGCGTCACCAGCGGTGATAAATCGACCGCTCCGGAGCGCAAGAGTCCCCGGAGTTGGTACCATGTCTGCCACAACTTGCGCCCCGAAATGCCGGTAACCGTGGCTGCTTTGAAGACGAGATTGTGATTCCAGTCAAACCGGAAAGGACCGGGAGCCACGCCGAGTACGGCCGCTTCGCCGCCGGGCTTGAGGAGCGCGAAGCCCTGCTCGACGGCGGCCGGTGCGCCGGAAGTCTCCAGCAATACGTCGATACCTTCGCTGTCCGTGTCGATACTGCGCACGACGTCTTCGCGCGCGTCCACGGCCAGGTCTGCACCCATTGTGCGCGCCAGCTTGAGGCGGCTCGGGCTGATATCCGTGGCGTAGATGGCCCGCGCCCCGGCTGCGCGACAGACTGCAATTGTCATTAGTCCCACGGGACCGCAGCCGGTTACCAGGACCTTCTTTGCCGTGACGTCGGTGGCAAACGCCGTGTGAACGGCATTGCCGAAATTTTCTTGCAATACGGCGATTTCCACCGGCATGTCGGGCGGATTCGTCCAGGCATTCTGCGCGTCAATGACGAGGTATTCGGCGAAGCACCCGTCCCGATCGATGCCAAGCACCTGTGTGTTTTCGCACAGGTGTCCATTCCCCGTGCGGCAATAGGCGCAGGTATTGTCGATTACGTGGCTTTCGACCGAAACGAAACTCCCAATATCGGGCTTGGTCACCATGTCGCCGCGCGCCACGACATCGCCGCAAACTTCGTGCCCAACGATAATCGGCGGCTTTATCCGGCTGGCAGCCCATCGATCCCAATTGTAAATGTGCAGATCGGTTCCGCAAATGGAGGCCGCACGGATTTTGATAAGAACTTCCTGCGGTCCGGGGGTGGGGACAGGCCGTTCGGTGAGTTCGAATCCCGGTCCGGCGCGGGCTTTGACTACAGCCCGCATCGATTGCGGCAGGATAGCCTCGTCGTTGGGTGCTGTAGCCGCCATGCCAGCGAGCATTGTAACACGGTTCAAACCGCCGATTTTGCCTGCTGGCGCAGGTTTCATGCGACAATGTGGGGCGATGAAAACGCCGCCTTATCGCCGCAGAGCGCGGCGGACGCACGAGGTCCTGCTGGCCAAATATGGAACGCCGGTCTGGCGGAACCCGCTGCCGCCGCTGGACGAGCTTGTCTCCACCATTCTGTCCCAGAACACCAACGACATCAATCGGGATCGGGCCTATGCGGCGCTGCGCGCGCGTTTCCCCACCTGGGAAGCCGTGCGCGACGCTCCCACCGCCGCCGTGGTGGACGCGATCCGCGCCGCTGGTCTCGCTAACCAGAAAGGCCCGCGAATTCAGCAGGCCCTGCATACGATCACAGCCGAGCGCGGCGCGCTCGAACTGGATTTCCTGCGCGGACGACCCCGCGCAGAGGTCCGCGCCTGGCTCCTCAGCATCAATGGCGTCGGCCCGAAGACGGCTGCGATCGTGATGCAGTTTTCTCTGGATATGCCCGCGTTTGCGGTGGACACGCACGTTCATCGCATTACCGGACGGCTCGGCTTGCGCCCGCCGGAGATGAGCGCCGACGCGACGCATGCACATATGGAAAACCTGCTGCCGCCCGAGGCATACGGCGCGGCGCACCTGAACCTGATTCGGCTTGGACGCGAGGTTTGCCATGCTCGGCGGCCCGCTTGTCCGAATTGCCCATTGCGTCGTTTGTGCCAATACTATAAGAATGGTGGTGCAATAAACGCATGACCGAACCCATCGCAAAGATGCACAGTGGAAATGCCCTCGGAGCTGCCCCGCGCATGCACTTTCTCATTTGCGGTTTCCATCGTTGCCGGATAATGGGGTATAGGCGTGCTGCGCGTCGGCGTGCAGTGATGTTGTTCTAATGGTGGCGGTGTATGGTAATGCAGTCCGAAACTGTCGAGGTATAAATTTATGAGCACTGGTGATCCATCTTCTTCGCTCGTCAAGCCGGTGAGTCGGCGCGACATGCTGTGGCTCATGCTCACGTCGGGCGCGGCGTTGCTCGGCGGCGGCTCGCTTTCGTGGGCGCTGCAACGCGACGACGCAGCCCGGGCTGCGGAATCGCGCGCCACATCGCTGGTGCAGACGCTGGCGAATTCCGGCGGCCAGATCGCTGAATTGACAGACCTGCTGCGCGCGGCCGAGTCCGAGATTGGACGCCTGGCGGCCGAGCTGGCGCAGACGCGGGGTGTGGTAGAGCAATACAAGAGCGACCTTGCCAAATCGCAAGCGGACTTGGGTGCGGCTCAGTCCGAGGCAGCATCGTTGCGCGAGCAATTGGCTCAAGCAGAAACACAACGCAGTACGTTGCAGGGACTGGTGGGGCTGTTGGAGGGGTTGGAAGGTATCGGCCTCGACGATATCCTGCAGACGGGCCTGACGGCACTGATGGGCGTTTGGGCCGGACTCGGCGGCCTTGCGCCGGTCTTGCACTCCGGCGTTGAACTGGCGGCCGGCCTGTTGGATGAATTTGAGGCAGCCGTGGCCGGGTTGCGCGAGAAACTGCAACGCAGTGGAGATATGCTGGCGTCCATCAAGCTGGACGTGGAGCGCGTGGAGACGGCTTCTGCTCAGGCCGTGCTGACCGTTGGCCCGTTGTTCGAGCCGGTCGCGCAGTTTGCGAACTTCATCGTCGAGCAGTTGCCATTCGACATCAGCGCGCCGTTTGAGTACACTCTCAATCTGGTGCGCCGGATGCTCTTGACCGTACCGAAGACCGTGCGCAATCTCGAACAACTCCTCGTGCAACCACTTGACCGCTACCTGGGGGCGCATGCGGGCGGCTGGACTGCGGCGCTCGTCGCGCCGGTGCGCGAGCAATTGTTGACGCCGGCATCCGAACTGCTGGTCAGATGGGACGAAGCCGATGCGACCTTCGCCGAGAAAGTCGTCGCGCCTGCGACCGCAGCGCTCGAGAAGCGCGCGCAGTTGCGGAGTGAGATCGCCGCCTACAAATCGCAGCACGGCTTGACCTGACCTATCATGGCCCGCCAGCAGCAAGCTCGCCCCGGCAAACGCTATCCGCTTCTTTTGTATCAACGGCTGTTTGAATCTTTGCGCAGCCGGGCGCTATTGCTTGCGGCGCTGGCGTACGTCCTCTGGCTGATAGCTGTTGACATTCCGCTGTTGGCGCCGCGCGACTGGTTACTACTGGTGGTCGTTGCCCTTGCGGGATTGTTGTTCCTGTTCAGCTATATCGGTCCGAAACTTGCGTTTGTGCAGTGCCGACCGAAGTTCATGCTGGTGAGCACGCCGCTCTACCGGATAGCGCTTTCGTATGGTCGCATGCGCAGCGCGCGCCCGACGGATTTCACCGAGTCGTACGCTATCGACAGCCAGAAATGGAGCCAGCGGCGCTTTCTGCGTTCGCTATTTAAATATGCGGACGCCGGACAACTTACAGCCATCGAAGTGGAACTGAAGAAGTTTCCGTTTTCGGAAAGGTGGCTGCGGCTATGGATGAGTCGCTATATGTTCGCCGTGAAATCGGATGGGCTGCTATTGCTGGTGCGCGACTGGATGAGTCTGAGCCGCGAAATTGAGGACTACCGCGGGGCATACGTGCGCCGCCGCACGGCCCGCCGCCGCCCGAAGGGGCAGAGCATCAATCCGTTTGCGCGATGGTAATTCAACTGGAGATTAGCTTGACAAAGTCACATTCATGTTGACACGAGCAGTATTCGCGGGGATGGGGGGATTAGGGGAAGAACACCAGGGATA
>JBHHUI010000305.1:0-4486 GCA_046753805.1 Anaerolineales bacterium | reverse complement strand
GCAACTCGCGGCCGCCATGGAGGCCCACCGCGATTACATCATGGGCGAGACGCTGGCCGTGGCGTTCGACGCCGCCGACGAGCCATCGGGCGATCACTCTGCGGAGTACGTGCTCGCGGGCGAGTCGATTGCCATCGCGCTGCGCAGGGCCGAGTAGACATGAGCGAAACTGAGGGCCCGTTGCCCACCCTGGCGTACTGGGGACTGCTCGGCACCGTGCTCGGCGCCGTTGTCGGCGTGATACTGGGTCGCCAGTTCCGGGGCGCGCTCGCCGGCGGGCTGGTCGGGCTGTTCGTCGGGGCGGTCGAATACAGCCGTGCGCACAACCTTCGGACTTGAAAACCAACCTCACCTCGGAGACATCGAGACCACGGAGATTTCCAGAGGTGGCGTGAGCGATTCTCTTCTCCTTCCCCAAGAATTCTCTGTGCTCTCCGTGTCTCCGTGGTAAAAGTCCGTCTCCACGTATGACGCTTTGGTACAATCTCTTCCATGTCGTCTCGCAAACTCCCACTGGCGCTCGTCTTCGGCCTCGCCGGTCTCGCGATCGCGCTCGATCAGCTTACGAAAAACATGGTGCGGGCGCGGCTCGAACTGGGCGAAACCTGGGTGCCATTCCCGGCGCTCGCGTCCATCTTCGACATCACGCGCACGGCCAACACCGGTTCCGCATTCGGGCTTTTTCAGGGCGGCGGGTTCATCATCACCATCATCGCGTTCGTCGTCAGTGGCGCTATCATCTATTACAGCTTCAGCCTGACGCGTGCGCAGTGGCCGGTGGCGCTCGCGCTCGGGTTGCAGCTGGGCGGCGCAATTGGCAACCTGATCGACCGGCTGCGCTTCGGTCCCGTGACCGACTTCATACACGTGCACAACTTCCCACTGTTCAATGTGGCCGACGCCAGCATCAGCACCGGCGTGGCGGTGCTGGCTGTCCTGCTGCTGTTCGAGTCGCGGCTGGAGCCGCCCGATGCCGCCACAGAGGCCGATGTCGCAGCATGACCGCCGGCACGACCCACACCTTTGAATTAAAGGCAAAGGGTCGGCGATTGGACAAGGCGCTCGCCGAGCAGCTGCCAGAGCTTTCGCGTAGCCAGATACAGCGTTTAATCGAATCCGGGCAGGTCACCCTCGACGGGCGCGTGCCTACCAAAGCCGGGATGAAAACAGCGGGCGGAGAAATCGTCGAAGTCCACGTTCCGCCGTCCGCCCCGGCGCGCGCGCAGCCGGAAGATATCCCGCTGCAGATCGTCTATGAAGACGGCAATGTCATTGTGGTAGACAAACCGGCGGGCATGGTGGTGCATCCGGCGGCGGGTCACGCTGCCGGCACGCTCGTCAACGCTGTGCTGGCGCACGCGCCGGAAATGGAAGGTGTGGGCGGCGAGCAGCGGCCGGGCATCGTCCACCGGCTTGACAAAGATACATCCGGGCTGATCATCGTCGCCAAGAATGATCGGGCGCTCCGCTCCCTGCAGCGCCAGTTCAAAGATCGGCGCGTCGAAAAGCACTACACCGCGCTCGTGGTCGGCGCGCCGCCGACGCCCACGGGACGGGTTCAGGCCGCCATCGGACGCGACCCCGCCAATCGCCGGCGCATGAAGGTATTTGCGGAGGCCGGCCGAACGGCGCGGGAGGCGATCAGCGAGTACAACACGACACAGGCCTTCCGGGGCTTTACGCTAATTGATGTCCGCCCCATCACCGGCCGGACGCATCAGGTGCGCGTCCACATGGCGTTTCTCGATTGTCCGCTGGCCGGCGATCGGCTCTATGCCAACCAGCGCAGCGCAGGAGTCAAGCTGCCGGGGTTGCGCCGGCATTTTTTACACGCCTCCCGATTGATGCTACAATTGCCCGACGGTATAGAAAAAACGTTCGCATCGGCGCTCCCGGACGACCTGTCGCACGCCCTGGACGCCCTGCGCACACGCTAACCCTCACTCTCTACTCTAACTCTTTACTCCCCCGGGGGACTCATGCGCGAAGTCACGGTGGCGACGGTCCAGATGCGGCCGACGTTGAATGAGCCAGAAGACAATCTCGTCAAGATTTCTGAATACATTTCCACGATCTGCGGCCAGCAAAAAGTAGACCTGATCGTCTTTCCGGAACTGATCACGTCGGGCTACGAATGCGGCGTGCGCTTCACCGACCTGGCGCAGCGCGTGCCCGGCCCGACCGTGAACCTGATTTCGCAACGCGCCTCCGAGTTCGGCGTGTACATCGCGTTCGGCATGCCCTCGAAAGAGAAAGTCGAGTCGATTATTTTCAATTCGGCGGTGCTGGTCGGGCCGGATGGCGAGCTGGTGGGCGAATACCGCAAAGTGCACCTGAAAGGTGAGGAGCGTATGGCGTTCCGAGCCGGCTTCAAGTACCCGTCATTCGAGACGGAGTTTGGCGTGGTGGGAATGCTGCTCGGATACGACCTCGCGTTTCCGGAGGCCGCGCGCGCGCTCGCGCTCGAAGGCGTGGAACTGCTGCTCGTGTGCGCAAACTGGGAGAAAGCGCTGGCGGACGAATTCCGCACTTATGTCGCCGCGCGCGCGTACGAAAACTCGATCTTCGTCTCGGCAGCCAATCGCGTCGGGGAAGATGTGACCTATTCGTTCTGCGGCGATAGTATGATCGTCGGCCCGCGCGGGCAGTTGTTCGCCTCCTTGGTGGGCGAGATGGACCCTGAAACGGGTGAGCCGGCCGAGGGCTACGCCATCGCCCGCATCAATCTGAGCGACGTCCGCCACAACCGTGAAGAATTCCAGACGCTCCAGAACCGTGCGCCGGAGACGTATCGCGCCGTTGTAAAGAAGTACTAATCCACATCTGTCGAACGTCTGAACGTCCCGCGTCCGGTTGGAGCCAGGCGTTGACGTTCGACGTTTGACGTTCGACGCTTGACGTTGATGACGATTATCGACTTACGCTCCGACACCGTAACGCATCCCACGCCCGCCATGCGCCGTGCAATGGCGGAAGCGCCCGTTGGCGACGATGTGTACGGCGAAGACCCCACCGTAAACGAATTGGAAGCGCTGGCCTGCCGGATGACGGGCAAGGAAGCCGCCGTGTTCGTCGCGTCCGGCACGATGGGCAACGCCTGCGCCGTGATGGCGCACACGCAGCGCGGCGACGAAGTCCTCTGCGGGGCGCGCTCGCACCTGTTCCTGAACGAGCAGGGTGGGGCGGCCGTCCATTCTGCGGTGCAACTCAACGGGCTGTGGGAAAACGAAGCCGGCGAGTTGCCGCTCGACGAGATTGTCGCCAACATCCGCACCGAGGACGAGCACCACCCGATCACGCGGCTCATTTGCGTGGAGAACACGCACAACGTGTGTGGCGGATTGCCGCTATCGCCGGAGTACATGCTGGCCGTGGGCGCGCTCGCCCGCGAGCACAATCTGAAGTTGCATGTGGACGGGGCGCGTATCTTCAATGCGGCCGTCGCACAAAACGTGTCGGCGGAAACGCTGCTGTCGATGGCCGATTCAGTCACGTTTTGTCTATCGAAGGGGCTGTGCGCACCGGTGGGATCGGTCTTGTGCGGCGACGCGGATTTCATCAGGCGCGCCCGGCGCGCCCGCAAGCTGCTGGGTGGGGGAATGCGGCAGGCCGGGATCATCGCAGCCGCCGGCGTCCTCGCACTTACGTCGATGGTTGAGCGGCTGGAAAACGACCATGCCGATGCACGGCGCTTGGGGGAAGGGCTGGCGAATATTGAGGGCATCACCCTTAACCCGGGCCACGTCGCCACCAACATGGTGTACTTTGACCTTGCGCCGGACCTGGAGCACGACGCTGCATCTTTGTATGAAGCGCTTGCAAAACGCGACGTTTTGCTCGACCCGATCGGGCCGCGCCGTTTCCGGGCAGTGACGCATTACTGGGTGACGGCGCCGATGGTCGCACAGGCGATCGCGGCCGTTTCTGAGGCGCTGGCAACGCCCATCCGAGAAGCCTGAATTCATCGCCGGCGCAGTTTTGGCGGATTTCTTGACGCCCCCAATTTGGGGATGGTATACTGCCGCCCAACAGGTCCCGTGGTGTAGCGGTTTAACATGCTGCCCTGTCAAGGCAGAGATCGCGGGTTCGAATCCCGTCGGGACCGCATGCGCGTACGGGGTGGCCTGAAGTAGTCGAAAAATCGGCGGCTTCGGGAGTATCCCGATAACCGCACCTCCTTCTACGTAGACTGCTTCCATCATTGCTCGGAGCAGTCTTTTGCGTTCTGCGTCCGTGGCCGCTTTCTACAATGCGGGCATTTCGGCCAGCAGTTCCCCGGACCGTAGCAAGTCCGACGACGGCGCCGGGCGCAGTTCGCCGAGGACGGCCGCGATGCGGGTTTGCTCGGTGAGGTATTCACGCTCTGACAGATGCCCCATGATAAATGCCCGGTTGGCTCTTTTGCCCACGTTCTTATTTCACTAAGAACTCACTCACTGAAACTTTCAGATAAGTGGCGCTAAAACCCTCACCCCCGCCGTCGCTA
>JBHHUI010000304.1:0-4487 GCA_046753805.1 Anaerolineales bacterium | reverse complement strand
CGCCACTCTGGTACCTCATGCGTGCGATACGGTTGCAGCCATGCGTCGGATGTTGCGCGCTACCCGGTTGCTTCTGCGCTCCGCTTGGCTGAATAGCTCATCGCGCGTGGCGAGACCGCGCTGCAGCGCTTCTTCGATTGCCCGCTGGACATGTTCTGCCGACAGGCCGCCGGCCGCCACGTCGACGATGGTGCGCGCCGGCGTTGTAATGCGCAGGCCTTCGCGCATGGTTATGTCTTCCGATGCAAGCCGGTTCGTGTGCAAGCGGAGGCCCAGCCTGCGCCGCGAGGCCGTACGCGGAACAATCACGTGCACCTGTGCGGGCAGCACGTCTGAGAGCTCGTACACCGATAGCGCGCTCTCATGCGAAATAACCGATTTCGGGCCAGTGCGCAGCAGCGCAATGTGCAGGTCCTCGTAAGACGAGGCGGGGAATTGTGTCAGCCGATAGATGCCGTGCGAGACGCGTTGAAAGCGACCCATCTTTGCATGGTGGGATAGCCTTTCCCACGTATATCCGGCGCGGGTTGCCTGACGTGCAGTGAAGTAGCCAGCCTGAGATTCGGCTATCTCGTAAAGATGGTTTGCATCTGGCCCGGTACTCATGTGTGCGGAAACCTCGGGATTTACGAAGGATTTGCACACAATATCACAGATTGCTCCTGATTGTCCAGTCGCGCGCGCCGACGCCGTGCTATATTTTTACTATGCCCACCCTCCACTGGCTATTGCCCGCCGCCGTGTTGCTGGCCGGTTGCCGCGCGGCGACGGAAAGTCCAGTTGCCACGGCCTCAGAACCCACCCCGGCGGCGACGGCCCGCGCACCGGAAGCGGGCGACGAAGTCTCCTTCCACATTCCGTGGCCGGGGGAAGACGAGGCGTTCACCAACGCCCGCGCCAACATGGTCGCGCACCAGATCGCGCGGCGCGGTGTGCAGGACGCGGACGTACTGCGCGCCATGGCGACTGTGCCGCGCCACGAGTTCACGCCGGACGAGTACCTCGCGCAGGCCTACGCCGACCACCCGCTGCCCATCGGCTATGGCCAGACCATCTCGCAACCGTACATCGTCGCGTTGATGACCGAGCTGCTCGCGCTGCAAGGCGACGAGCGCGTGCTGGAGATCGGTACGGGCTCCGGCTATCAGGCCGCTGTGCTGGCGCAGTTGCTGCCGCAGGTGTTCACGATCGAGATCGTGCCGGAACTGGCCGAGCGGGCCGCAGCGCGGCTGCAGCGGCTGGGCTACGACAACGTGCAGGTGCTCTCCGCCGACGGCTACTTCGGTTGGGAGGAGCACGCCCCCTTCGACGCGATCATCGTCACAGCCGCCCCCGACCAGCTGCCGCCGCCGCTGGTGGCGCAGCTCGCCCCGGGTGGGCGACTGGTCATCCCCATTGGGCCGCAGGGCGGCGCGCAGGTGCTGTGGCAGTTCGTCAAGGAAGACGGCGACGAGTTGACCGGCTACCGCATCCTCGACGTGCGCTTCGTGCCCTTTACGCGGGCTACGGACAGCGCGCCCAGATAGCAGGCTGCCCCGGCCAGCAGCACGGCATTGAAGCCAAACGAGAGCGAGAGCAGCGGCGCGAGCACGGCGCTCACCACCGACGCGCTTCCGTTGATCGCCCAGGCCCACCCGATGCGTTGCGGCGCGGTTGTTTCGAGCTGCGCCAACCCGGCCGCGAACGGCACGCCCAGCAGCAGCCCGAGCGGCGCAAGCACGAGCAAGCCCACCAACATGCGCCATGCCAGCGGCCGGCCGAGGGCGGCGTCGAAGACGAAGGGCAGATAGAGCGGCGCCAGCAACGCCAGCGCGACGAGCGCCGCCAGTGCAACGTGCAGGTCCCAACGCCGTGCGGTGATCGAGCCCAGCCCGGAGAACGCGAGCACGCCCGCAATGACGAGCGCCAGCCCGTACACCGGCCGGCCGAGGAAGAGGGTGAAACGCTGCGCGAGCGGGATTTCGATCAGCAGGAAGCCCAACCCGAGGGCGGCGAAATAGGCGGCGGTCGATCCGGCCCCCCACTGCGCCGGCCGGCCCGCTCCGGACGTCGCCATGCGCCCCCGGAAAGCCAGTGGGGTCAGCGCCAGCAGCAGCGCAAACGCCGTCGCCAGCGCCAGCAGCAGCACCAGCATCAGGTAGCCGCTCCCGCCGAAGGGCAGCCACGCCTGCCCCAGCGTGGCCAACACCTGCGGGGCCTGCTGCCAGCGGAAGAAGTGGAAGAAGTACGGATGGTTGTCGGTCGGCGGGCGCAGATCGAATTCGTACTCCGTGAAAAGCCGACCCCGCGTTTGCGCGTCCTGCAGCGTAAGCAGGCTATCGTAATAGACCGGCTCAGGGAGCACGTTGAAGCGATTCGCCTGCGCGCGCGTCAGCCCCGGCCCGACGATCAGGTCGAAGCGACGCGCCTGGGCGAACGCCTGCACGCGCTCCCAATCGGCGGCGGAAAACCCGTCCGGCTGCACGGCGAAGGTGGCGTGCTGGAATCCGCGTAGCCCCACGATCGGTTGCCCCACCGCCGGGATGTCCGGTCCGAGCGCGGCCAGCAGCAGCGCGTACGTGCGCAGCGTCTCGGAGGGCGGCGACTGCAGCCAGCGGCTGACGACGAGCACGCCGCCCTCGTCCAAATGGGAAAGCATGGCGCGCGCCGCCTCCACCGTCAGTGTGTAATCCTCCGCCAGGCTGTAGGCCCCCGCCGTCACCGGACGGTTTGGGTCGGTCAGCGCCAGCACGATCACGTCGTAGCGCTCGCGGCTGCGCTGCAGGAAGGCGCGGCTGTGCTCGCCTACGACTGACACGCGCGGGTCATTCAACAGCCCGCCGGAGGCCTCCGCCAGCGGCCCCCGCAGCAGCGCGGGAACGCGCGGTTCGGCGTATGTAGCGGTGACGTGCGCGGCGTCGAACGCGAGCGCGGCGAGCACGTCCAGCCCGCCGCCCGGTTCGATCACGAGCACGCGCGCGCCGCCGCGCAGCACGTAGCCGATGGATTGCGAGAGATGATCGGCCAATGCGTGCGCTTCGGCGGCCGGCCGGTCGATGCGGCTGATGGGCATAGGCGCGTCGCCGTCCACGTAGAGCGCCGATTGGAGGGGCGGCGAACCCTGAAAGGCGGTACTGACTCCCGGCAGCATGCGCAGGCTGCTGCTCGTCAGCACGTCCAGCCGCGCCGCATCCGTCCATTCCGAGACGACCGTCTCGGCGTCCGGCAGCGCCTGCGCGCGCGAGAGCGGTTTGAAGGGCGAGAGGCGCAGCGCAAGCGCGTCCGGCGGTCGCGCCAGTGCGGCGGCGGCGAGGGCCAGCACGGCGACGGCCAGGCCGCGCGCGGTGGACTTGCTCCGCACCCCGGCGGCCGCGGCCGCCAGCGCGCCCAGCCAGGCCGCCCCCCATCCGATGCCTTCGCCGCCGAACCAGACCGGCACGCGCAGCGCCAGCGCCGCCCCCGCCGCTGACCCGAGCAGGTTCGAGGCGTACAGGCGATGCGCGCGCGCCGGCTGTGCGGCCAGCAGCGCGCCGACCGCCAGCCCCACCAGGCTGAACGGAACGGCCAGCGCGAGGAAATTCAGCGCCAGCAAGCCCACCTGCGTTGCGTCCCATGTGATCTGGAACGAGTCGAACGGCAGGAAGTTGATCACCGCGTAGCTCGCGGGCGCGCTCGCTGCGAAGCCCACGCCAAGCCACGCGACCGCGTGCGGGCGCGCGAGCCGCGCAGCCAGCGGCGGCGCGGAGGCCAGCAGCGCGCCGCCTACGCCGAAGCCCAGCAGCGCCAGACTGACGAGCATGAAGGCGAAATGGTAGAACTGCGCGACCGAGAACAGGCGCGTCAGTCCGATCTCGAACAGCAGCGTCCCCGCCGAGAGGCAGAAGACCGAGACGTAGATTGGGGCGGCTGCCGCGCGACGCATTGTGATTGACCTGAACGACTCAGCCAGGGGCAAAAAAGCGGGGATTACAGGATTGGGGGATGGATGTTCGGGACAGTATCTTCAAGAACCCAAAACCCCGCCGCCTGACATCTATCGCGCGCGTATCTGGCAGCCCGCTTACAACCCGATACGCACGTATGTGTATGATTGTACGTAACTCGTTTGCAAAGGGGACTTCTCAATGGACCTCGACCAGGCCCGCGAATTTATCCGCAGCAATTTTCACGCCGTGATGGCGACGCGCCGCCCGAACGGCGAGCTGCAGCTCTCGCCCGTCAACGTCGGCGTCGACGGCGAAGGGCGCGCCGTCGTGAGCACGCGCGAGACGGCCTACAAGACGCGCAACCTGCGCGCCGACCCGCGTGTGTCGCTTTGCGTGATGACTGACAAGTTTTTTGGCGAGTGGATCCAGATCGACGGCCGGGCCGCCGTGTTGTCGCTGCCGGAGGCGCTGGAGCCGCTGGTGGATTATTACAGGCGTACGTACGGCGAGCACGACGACTGGGACAAGTACCGCGCGGCCATGCAGAAGGAGCGGCGCGTGTTGATGCGGATTACGCTGGAG
>JBHHUI010000303.1:0-4490 GCA_046753805.1 Anaerolineales bacterium | reverse complement strand
CAACGTGACCATGTTGTTGTCGGGGTCTTCATCGCCGATGAGGTATTCGTTGTCTGGGTCGAGCGCAACAGTGATGGTCTGCAGCCCGGACAGCCCGGTGGTGTCCCACACCCACGGCAATGTGGCTTGCTGCCGGCGCCCGACGCCGGCCACCCCGACGCGCGCAAACGCAAGCTGCCGGCCGGTCTCCATATCGCCGTGATAGACAGCGACTCCCAGTTGTTGTAACCCGACGTCCGCGCCATCATGCGCGAGCACCTCAAAACTCACAAGATCGCCCGCGTAAACGTCAGGTCCCGGATGCACCAGAACATCTTCTGCCGTCAGGTACAGGTCTGCGGGCGTCGCCGTCGGCGAAGGCATGACCGTCGGCGTCCGGGTGGGTGTGGATGTTGGAGAAGGCGTAGCCGTCGGCGTGAGCGTGGAGGTTGCAGTTTGCGAGGGAGTGCCACCTGGAAAGACTGCGGCGAGGCGCGGCGGGTCGTGACGCTCGGACGGCGCGAGAACGCCCGCCAAGCATGCGCCCAGCGTGGCGGTCGCCAGAATCATGATCCCGCCCCCGATGGCTTTGCGGCGCATTGAAAGATTGTAACGCACACCAGGGGGAGCGTTTGACGATGTTGGTCAATTTACAGCATCAGCCGCACGGGCTGTTCGAGGTTGCGCTTGAAGGCCTGCATGAAGCGAGCGGCTTCCGCGCCGTCCGTAACCCGATGGTCGGCCGCGATGGTAGCTTTCATACGCGCGCCGGGCACGACCTGGTCGCCCGCGATTACAGGCACCTGCCGCACCGAACCGGTCGCCAGGATGGCTGGTTCCGGCGGATTGATGATCGCGATGAAGTGATCGACCTCGTACATTCCGAGATTGGATGTCGTAAATGTCGAACCTTCAATGTCATCTGGGCGCACTTTGCCGGACCGGGCGCGGGTTGCCATTTCGCGCACCTCGGTCGAAATCTGCGCCAGCGACTTTGCATCGGCGTCCCGACACACAATCGTGAGCAGGCCGCCTTCCACGGCCACGGCCACGCCGATGTGGATGTGCCCGCGCCGAACGAGTTGCGCGCCCTGCATGACGGCGTTCAGGTTCGGGAATTCGCGCAGCGCCAGCGCCGCTGCTTTGACGATGAAGTCGTTGACCGAGAGTTTCGCGCCCTGCTCTTCGAGAGCCGCGTTCAACTGCTTGCGCAGCGTCATCACCGCCGCCATATCGACCTCGTTCGTGACGTAAAAGTGCGGCAGTGTGGATTTGCTCTCCGTCATGCGGCGGCCGATGGCCTGGCGCAGCCGCGATAACTCAACCACAGTGTCTTCGCGCGCGACGGATACCGGGGCAAATGTGGCCGGCGCGGCCGCTGGAGCCGGCGCCGGTGCAGCCAGATACGCTTCGATATCGCGTTTGACGATCCGACCTTGCGGGCCAGAGCCGCGCACTTGCCGTAAGTCAATGCCGTTTTCCATCGCCATCCGCTGCGCAACCGGCGAGACCCGCAGCATCCCGTCACTGGACCCTGCTGCCGGCGGCGCAACCTGACTCGGCGCGGGTACCGACGGCGGAGAAGTGGGCGCCAGTGCAGCCCCCGGCTCGTCATCGTCCTCCTCGCCGGCCGCCGCGGCGGCTTGCGCCTTGAGCGCGTCCAGATCGATCTCTTCCTCCAAACTACCCAGCACTCCGATCAGCGCGCCCACCGGAACAATCGCTCCTGCGTCCACGAACGTGCCGCGCAAAATGCCTTCGTTGAAGGCCTCGACCTCTACCGTGGCTTTATCGGTCTCAACTTCAACGAGGATGTCGCCCCTGGTGACTTCGTCGCCGATCTGCTTCACCCAGCGCACGAGCGTGCCCTCGGCCATATCAAAACCCAACTTGGGCATCGTGATCATCTCAGGCATACAGCACCTCCCGTACAGCCGTCACAACATCGCCCGCGTTCGGGATCGCCATCTGTTCGAGGTCGCGGTTATACGGTAGCGGCACATCGGCCTGCGCCACGCGTCTGACCGGCGCGTCGAGGTAGTCGAAACATTCTTCGTAAATGCGAGCGGATACCTCGGCGCCGATGCCGAACGTCGGCCAGCCTTCTTCTACAACGACGGCGCGGTTCGTTTTCTTGAATGACTCGAAGACCGGGTCCAGGTCCAGCGGTCGCAAGCAGCGCAGGTCGATCACTTCGGCCTCGATACCGTCTTTTTTCAAGCGTTTTGCCGCCTGCAGCGCAATGTGGAGCATCTTGCTGTAGGTGACGATGGTCACGTCCTTGCCCGGACGCTTGACTTCGCTCTTGTCGAGCGGCACAACGTAGTCGCCTTTGGGTACATCGCCACGCTGCTGATAGAGCGTGGAATGCTCGATGAAAAGCACCGGGTCGTCCTGGCGCAGCGCAGCTTTAAGCATGCCTTTGGAATCGTACGGGGTGCCGGGGGCGACGACGCGTAACCCCGGGAAGTGAGCAAAGATTACGTCCGGCGTCTGCGAATGCGTGGCGCCGAGCTGCCGCCCACCGCCGCCGGGGGTGCGGATGACCAGTGGGACGCTGAACTGCCCGCCAAACATATAGCGCAACTTGGCGGCATGGTTGACGATCATATCCAGCGCGAGAAATGCAAAGTTGACCGTCATCAACTCGGCCACCGGGCGCGTGCCGGCCAGGGCGGCGCCGATGGCCGCACCCACGATCACACCCTCGGCGATGGGTGTATCCTTCACGCGCTCCGGGCCGAAGTGGTCGTAGAAGCCGCGCGTAACGGCGTACGTGCCGCCCCACACGCCGATCTCTTCGCCCATGAGGAAAATCTTGTCGTTGGCTTCCATCTCTTCCCAGAGCGCCTGTGAGATGGCTTCGCGTACGGTTATTGAGGGCATCGGGTTGGCTTTCTCTGTTCGTAGCCTCGTCTACGCCGTCGGGGCATATACGTCCTCATACAACGCCTCCGGCGGCGGGTCCGGGCTTTGCTCTGCAAACTCGACGGCGGCTGCCAGTTCGTCGTCCACGCGGGCGTCAATCGAATCGAGTTCAGAATCGTCGCTCAGTTCGCGCGCCTTAATTACGGCGCGGAACCGTCCAATCGGATCGTCATCCTGCCAGCGCTTGATTTCGTCGGCCTCGCGGTAGCGTTCCGGGTCGCCCATCGAGTGGCCGCGGTAGCGGTAGGTGAGCGCTTCGACAAAATAAGGGCCTTCGGCACGCGCATGTTGCAGCGCGCGCTGCACGGCCTCATACACGGCCAGCACTTCCATCCCATCCACGCGTTCATTGGGCATACAGTATCCCTCGGCCTTCTGGCGAATTTCCGCCACGGCTGAGGCTCGGCTCACCGCCGTACCCATCCCGTACTGGTTGTTTTCGCACAACCAGACCACCGGCAGATTCCAGACCTGCGATAGATTCAGAGCTTCGTGAAAGTAGCCAATATTGGTAGCGCCGTCGCCAAACATGCATACGATCACGTTATCGTTCTTGAGGTATTGAAACGAGGTCGCAATCCCGGCCGCCAGCGGCAGGTGCGCGCCGACAATGGCATGCCCGCCCCAGAAGTTCAGCGAGGTGTCGGCGAGATGCATCGACCCGCCCTTGCCATGTGAGGCCCCGGTTTGTTTCCCGAGCAGCTCTGCCAGCAAAACACCGGGGTCCATACCCTGTGCAATGGCAACGCCGTGATCGCGGTACGCGGTGATGACGTGATCTTTTTCGGTAAGCGCCGCCGAAATGCCCGCGGCGACCGCTTCCTGCCCGATGTACAGATGCAGGAATCCGCCGATCTTGCCCTGTTGATATAGCTCCGCCGCCTTCTCCTCCAAACGGCGGATCATCACCATCTGGTGATAGGCTTTCAGAAAGTCATCTTTCGTCTGCATATAAAGTTTCCGCATTTGTGGGGCATTGCGAACTATCGCGATTATACCATCGGCGCTTGTTGGATTATGTGTAGCTCCTACCACATGAGAGAATGCGATGTATAATCCCCGCGCCGCCGACGCCTGTCGGCGGCGACTCTGTATGAAATCCCGCACTCCAAAACCCCGCGCGGCCAATGCAGTACCCGGACCGTCCGTTGCACGTCTGACTGCCATTGGGATAATGCTCTTGCTGGCCGTCCCGGCGCTGGCGGCCTGCAAGACGGATACGTTGTTGGCTGCAGAGGCCACGCCGACAGTCCGGCCTCCGGCGGTCGTCTATGCGACCATCACGCTCTCGCCCACCATTACGCTGACGCCCAGCCAGACGCCAACCCCATCGCAGACGCCGGTCACGCCTACGGCTACCAACACACTCACGCCGACCCACACGCCGGTCACGCCCACGGAAACGCCCACGCCCACCAATACCTATACGCCGACGCCCACACCCACGCCGTTCCCAACGCGCGACCCGCACGCAACGCATACACCTGTGCCGCGCTTTGCGGCTTTGAGTACGCCCGCGCCCGAACATTTCTGGCTGAACCGTCCGATCCCGCAAGGTTTCCAGGATTTCGTCGAGGCCAACT
>JBHHUI010000302.1:0-4505 GCA_046753805.1 Anaerolineales bacterium | reverse complement strand
CGACGGCGACGTTCACGCCGACCGCGACGTTCACGGCAACCAGCACTGCCACGGCGACGGCGACAACGGCGGCTACGACCTACTCTGCCGGCTCGCTTTCCATCGACCAGACCTTCCACGCCGATCTTGATTCGGGCGCCGTTACCTCGAGCGGCTCGGACTTCTGGTATCGCGCAGCGTCGGCAACGCAGCGCTACGTAACGCCCGAAAACGGAGCCACAATTGCCAAGGCCGGGTCCTCGTCCGTGGGTTACGCCGGGTGTTCGACGATGTCGCTCTCCTCAAGCGAAATCCACGTCAACGATCTGCCAGCGGGCACGTACGTGTGCGTCAAGACCAGCGACGGGCGCTATGCCGAATTCATGGTGACCGAAACGGTGGGGGCGAGTCCCAGCCCGCTCAAGATTTCGTACACCACCTGGGCGACTCCCTGATTGAATGCGCCCTGCATGGCTGATGGCAATCGCAGCGCTCGCACTCGCGGGCGCTGCAATCGCCTGCAACTTCCCCGGACGGGCGACTGAAGACCCGGGCGGACGAGCGACCTCGCTTGCGGAAACGGCAGCTGCAATTCTGACTCAGACCGGCAGCGCGCCGTCTGCCCCGCCGGCAACATCGGCGCCGGCCGAACTGGTTTCGCCGCCGACCAACGCGCCGCCGCCCGTCCCGGCGGCCACCGACACGCCGGTGGTGGGGCCCACCTCCACAATTGTCCCCTCACCCGCGCCCACCCTGTGCGAGGACGATTCAGATTTTGTCGAAGATGTAACGGTTCCGGATGGTACGGAATTCGGCCCCGCGACCGCGTTTACGAAGACCTGGCGCATTAAGAACAGCGGCACATGTGTGTGGGACGCCGCCTACCGCTTTGTGCGCATCGGCGGCGACGCGCTGGGCGCGCCGGATGCCGTCGGGCTGCCCTCCGTCGTTGCGCCCGGGGACGAAGTCAACCTCTCGGTTGATTTTCTCGCGCCCGCTGCGGCCGGTACGTACTTCAGCCGCTGGCGGCTTGAAGCACCCGGCGGCGTGCGCTTCGGCACACGGCCTTTCGTCGAGATTGTCGTTACCTCAGGTTGATCATTTCGTGGAACACAGAGCATGCTGAGAAATCACTGAGCGCCATCGAGAAAGCTCGGAAAGTCTCTGTGCATCTCTGTGAAATGCGCAACGCGCGCTGTGTTACCCTGGAAGTCCACTGGTGAATTTTGGACTGACTCTCCCCAATCTGGGTGTGTGCGCCTCACCGCGTGTGCTGGCCGATCTCGCGCGCGACGCGGAAACAACCGGCGGAGGCTAAACTCTCAACCTACGGCGTCGCCGCTAATGTGAACTCGATCAGGTCGGCAAAACTAATGGCGAAGTTTATCGGCGTGTCGTTTGTAAAGGACGGATTTTGTGAGTACGTGCGCAGACCGATCCGCACTGGTTCCCCGGCCGCGGCCGCAATTTCGTCGAATCGCAGTCCAACTTCCCAGATGCGATGCGGCGTAGCTTCGTCGGGGCTGGCTCCAAATCCACCGGCCGTTCCGGAGGTTGCCACACTCGGTACCGTCCAGGCGTTCGGACCGGTGTAGAACTGCACTTCGCTGCCGCGCTGGTAGTTGATGTCTACGTTGGCATCGATGACGGCGTTTTCGTTCACATCCACCGTTAGCCAAAAATAATCGCCCCACGGGCTGGTCGGCAGTGGCGGATCGTTGGTCGTGTCGCCCACCAGGTCAACCAGCAGATACAATTTTTCAGCATCGTTCATGAAAAAGAGCTTGCCGTTCGGCAACTCGCGCAGGAGGCGCGCGTCGGCCCACTCGTTGATAGCGTACACGCCGTCGATCGACGGCGGAGCGCTTGTGAAGCCAGTGAGCGTCGCCGTGGCAGTGGGCGTGTGGGTTGCCGCACTCGTGGCCGTCGCCGTCGGTGTAGCCGTGGGCGTATTCGTTGGCGGCTGCGTGCCGGTCCCGGTCGCGGACGGCTGCGGCGTATTGGTCGCCGTTGCCGTGGGCGGTTCGGGCAGCAGCTCCGGCCGCGCCGTCACAAACGTAAGCAATGCCACGTCGCATTCCACGTAAATCGTCGATACCCAGCCCTCGCGATCGGCAGCCTGCACCTTGAGCCATTCCCCCGTCCCCGTGCGGCTGATCGGTGTTAGCACGGTCCCGTTACCCAAGCCCAGAATTTCGCGGTACGCCTCAGCCGGGCCTTCGCGCAGGCTGAGCGCCTGATCTTCCGGCAGGTTTGCAACGCGGCAGGCGACATCCGTCACAGGGATAGTGAGTTCGGACTGAACCTGTCCAGCTTCGTTGCCTGCCAGTAATGTGTACGTGATCGTTTCGCTCGGAACCGGCACGGTCGTGCTGCCCGCGCTCTCGAAGGCCTCGTCCAGTCCAACAATACGTACGATGTCGGCGCCCGGCACACTCCACGTAAGCACCAACTTCTCGACCTGCCCACGCAGGATGGCGGCCGGTTGCGCGGAGAATTCGGCAACTATCGGCGGCTGTCCGTGCACTTCCACCTGCACCGCGCTCGTCGTGCTGCCGTCCTCGTTTACGGCCGTGAGCACATAGCGGACACTATTGGACGGATTGACAGTTCTTACGCCGGTACTCTCAACCGGGCCGATGTCGGGCTGAATGTCGACGCGGGCTGCGTTCGCCACGTCCCATGTGATGACGACCGCGCCGCTGGGTTCGACACTGTCCGGTGTAGCCGCGAAGATGTTGACCACCGGCGGATTGCCGCCGGGACAGAAAGGGAGGCCGGGCGCAAGATCGGGGCAGAACGTTACAAATCCGAACGCGCCGCCAATGCACAGGCAGATCACCAACAGTCCGAACACCGGGAGCATCCATATCGGAACAACCGGATTGAGTGTAAACAACCCCGGCTCGACGCTCTCCACGCCGGGGCCATCCAGGGGCGTAGCGACAATATTGAAATTGATGTGCCGGGGCGCGCCGAACCGTGGGCGCTGCGCTGCCGTGGCAATGACCGGGATCGCGCCGCGCTGACCAGGCTTGAGCGTGACGGCCGGCTGGCCGAATTTAAAATGCAATACGCCTTCATCGTCGCGGCCGGAGAACCGGTACGAGGCCGGGGCGTTGCCCTGGTTGTCCACCGCGATGATGAATTCACCGGTTGTCTCAACGGGTTCCAGGCGCATCTCAAATTTCGCGAACGGCTGGATGCGCAGCCGGGCTTCGGCGGTTACGCCAGTACGGTGCTTGCGGGAGAAAACCGAGACCTGTAATTTGTGGTCGCCCGCCACTGCTTCGGGGGCGCGCGGCACGCGCACCGTGACGGGGATCGTCTTTTGCGACCCCGGCAGGAGCGTGATGCGTTCTTCACCGACGACCGCCCACGGGGCGGCAATTCCCGACACGTGGATGCGGAAGTCGGCCGACTCGCGATCCTGGTTGACGACCGTGAGCTGCGCGGTGTACGTGTTTCCGGCCACAACCGGATCGCGCTGGGCTTCCAGTTTGGCCCGTACCGGGGAGGGACGTGTCGCCGGAATGGGCGTTGATTCGGTCGGGCCTGGTTCGGGCATGGCTTCAAGTCCAGTGGCGGCCGGCGCGGCGCCGGCCGGAATGCGCTTGCCCGAGCTGGCGCCGGGCGCCGGTTGGTAGCGGAATTCGACGTCGCCGATGCGCCCAGTATCGTACTCGGTCATCGGACTGGGAGCGTTGGGCGCAATGCGGAGGCCCGCAATGAAAGTACCGTTAGCGGAACCCAGGTCTTCGACCAGCAGGCGGCGCGCCTCGACGGTGATGCGCACATGGCGGCGCGCCACGGATTCGTGGTCGAGCACGATCTCATTCCCCTGCGCGCGGCCGATGGAGAATGTCGGCGCGGCAATTTCGTATTGCTCTGCGCGTCCGTCCGGCCACCGGATGCGAATCTTTCCGAGACTCATAAAAGGGTTCCCCGACTTTGCAACGTAGAGTTTAATCTCCCGCGCGCATAAACACAAGATGAGAGTGTCGCCGTGAGGCTGCGATGGCGCTATACTTCGCTCCGTCGATTTGTCGACCGAGTTGATTATTCGTACACGGTGTACACGGAGGTCGCATCCGTGTACATCCGCGAGAAGCCATGTACGAGCATGGACCTAACTGCAAGAGCGAGGACGAATGCCGGCTGACATCACCACCCCCGACTGGGTCAAGCACGCCGTCTTCTACCAGATATTTCCCGACCGGTTCGCACAGAGCACGGCCGTGTCCAAGCCCAACAACCTGGAGCCATGGGACGCGCCGCCGACCGCGCACGGGTTCAAAGGCGGCGACTTGCGCGGCGTGGTGGAAAAACTCGACTATCTGCAAGACCTTGGCATCACCGCCATTTACCTCAACCCGATCTTCCAATCGGCTTCCAATCACCGCTATCACACGCACGACTATTTCAAAGTAGACCCCCTGCTTGGCGGCGACCGTGCTTTTCATCGCCTTGTGCGGGAAGCGCACCGGCGCGGAATCCGCATCCTGCTCGACGGCGTCTTCAACCAC
>JBHHUI010000301.1:0-4507 GCA_046753805.1 Anaerolineales bacterium | reverse complement strand
ACAAAGCCTACGCGGAGGGGTTATTGGAGGGATTGGAATACTACAAGTTCTTCAGCCCTCCCCGCACGCCGGCCAAACCCGACCTGGCGCGCGAAGCCTTGGAGCGCGCCGTCGAGACGTTACGGCGCAACATCACGCCGCTGGGCTTCTCGGCCGCCAGCCTGGCGGACAACCCGCTCACCGGCGAAGACTCGAACTACTTCGCCGTCTGGAGCAGGGACGGCATCAAGACGGGGCTGTGGTCGCTGTGCCTGAATGACCCCGACCTGAGCGAGTGTTTTCTCAAGACGCTTCAGTTGCTGGCCGAACACCAAACCGCAGCCGGACAAATCCCGGCCAACGTGCACATCAAGACCGGCCAACCCGACTACAGCGGCATTGGCGACATCGCTTCGATTGACTCGGTGCTCTGGTTTGTCGTCGGCGTCAGTCGCTATGCTTCTTACACCTGTGACCTATCTTTCCTGCAGGAGATGTACCCCCACGTCCGTCGGGCGATGACCTGGCTCCGCGCCCACGATTCCAACAACAACGGCTTGCTGGAGCTTCCAGAGTCCTCCGACTGGATGGATCTCTTTCCCCGCTCCTACAACGTGCTCTACGACGAGGTGCTCTGGTACCTGGCCTGCCGGGATTCCAGCGTGCTCTGCCAGGTGATGGGCGACGAAGCCGGCGAATACGGCGCGCTCGCCGCGGCCGTGCGGAGCAAGATATTACGCCAGTTCTGGCCGACGGCGGAGAAGCTGTCGGAGGCGCGCGAGTCCTTTTCGGAGACCCAATTCACGCTCGGCGACGCGCAGTACCTGCTGGCGCAGATCAGCCCCTTTGGGTTTTCGTGGCGTTGCGATGTCTACGCCAACCTGCTCGCCGCCTTGACGGGGTTGCTCGACGATCACAAATCGGAGCGCCTCTTCAACTTCCTGTGGGGCGTGGGCGTCAATGCGCCCTTTCCCATCAAGTGTCTTTACCCGCCCATCCACTCCGGCGCGGGCGACTGGAAAGACTACTTCATTACCAATTTCCTGAACCTGCCTGACCATTACCACAACGGCGGCATCTGGCCCTTTATCGGCGGCCTGTGGGTGCGTTTTCTGGCGCAGATCGGCCGCACAGAGTTGGCGCATCAGGAACTCGGCGCGCTGGCGCAGGCGTGTCGCCTCGGCGTGTATGGCGAATGGGAGTTCAACGAGTGGCTACATGGCCACACCGGGCGTCCCATGGGCAAAGCGCACCAGGCCTGGAGCGCCGCCAGCTATGTGGCCGCCTACCAGGCCCTGCGACACGATACCATACCGCCCGACTTCGAGCCGCTGACCCGTGAGATGTTCGCGCCAGTAACACAAGAAGAGAGCACTCAATGAACAGAGATGACTATACGCTTGCAGCCGGTGCAAACCTGGCGGGCGCGGAACTCAGCAGCGCTGACCTGTTCCGAGCCGACCTGGAGGCAGCCGATTTGCACAACGCGAATCTGGAGGGCGCCGATCTGCGTTGGGCGAACCTGTTTCACGCCGATTTGCGGGGCGCCAACCTGCAAAACGCCGACCTGCGCTGGGCCGATTTGCAACGCGCCGACTTGCGCGATGCGAACTTGGCCGGCGCTCATCTGACCGGCGCGCCGCTCGAACCAGATGCGCTGCAACATAAGATTACCGACCTGACCAGAACCGATCTCCGTCGCGCTGATCTCAGCGGCGCCGATCTGAGCTACACTGCCTTAATCGAGGCCGACCTGCGCGAGGCGAACCTGGAGGACGCCAACCTTACGAGGTCCGATCTGAGCGGGGCGGTATTGAGAAAGGCCACCCTGAGCCGCGCAAACCTGATCGACGCCAGTCTCGTAAACGCCGATCTGGCCGAAGCTGATCTACGCTCCGCCAGGCTCACGACATGGCCGCATATTCTTATGACAGCGGAACTCCACAACGCCGATCTGTCTGGAGCCAACCTGGAGGGGGCGCAGGTGCGTTCCGGTCAATTGGAGCGAGCGCGATCACTTCGAGGCGCGACGCTGCCGGATGGTACAGTCGGAGAGTAACTGTCCACTAGCCAGATACGCTAATCTGCACCCCCTGGCGGTCTACCGGCAGCACGAACGTCTGGCTGTCCACGCCAGCGCGCGCAAAAGCGGCTTTCATGGCGCTAGCGATCTCCTCATGGCCCTCCGGCGCGAGTGCGATTAGACCCGGCCCGTCGCCGGAGAGCGCAATCGCAGCTCCCTGCTCTTGAGCAGCCTGCGCTACGGCCTCGTAGCCGGTCACGTGCTTCTGGACAAAGGGCAGCTGTACCCTGTCATCCATTGCCCAGCGCAGTAGCTCAAAGTCGCCCCTCCTCAACGCCTGTATCACGAACGCAGTGCGCTCCGCGTGGAACATCGCATCGGCAAGCAGCACTCTACCTGGCACAATCCCGTTCACAATCTCGGCTGTGAACTGTACTTGCGGCAATACGGCGACGACATCGTGGAGAGACGTTTCGAGAGACTGGCAGCGCACTTCGGCGTCTTTCACTGACACCATCGTCAAACCACCAAAGAACGCAGCGGCTGCGTTGGCAGACCGGCCCGTCAGCCGCCGCGCCAGGCGCAGCAAATCGGAACGGGAAAGCGACTCTCCCAGGAGCGCATTCGCGCCCGCCAGTCCACTTATCGCAGCGGCGGCATTGGCGCCCAACCCCGCTTGCAGCGGAATCTCGTTGTGGGCCTTGATCTGTAGCGCCCCTGGCCTCTGACTGGCGGCCTGCCAGACCGACAAGGCTGCCCGCGCGATCAGGTCGCCCCACGCTGCGCGCGCCGCCTTAGTACCCTCACCTGTAATCTCCATCTGCACGCCTGCATCTCCGGCGGAAGTAGCCAACTCAATCGTGTTATAGAGACCCAACGCCAGGCCCAGGCAGCCAAGACCCGGGCCAAGATTGGCCGTAGAGGCTGGGACGACGACGCGCACGCGGGAGGGCATGATCTTCTCGCCTCACGTTCCCACTGCGTGCGTTTCCGTCTGATGAATTGGAACGTAGCCTTGCGCTACCAACTCAGGAGTGGGGACGGAAGCTTCGTCCGGCTTGTCCGAGAGGCCAAAGAGCAACGCGCCGCGCGCCCGCCAATCCAGCGCCAGGGCGCGCACTTCCTGCGTCAGCACGATTTCATCTGCGAGCAGCGTTTCGACCGCGGCCGTGTCTTCCAATTGCCCCATGCGCCCCACCGTCGTGAGGTATTCGTTACGCCGGAAGGCCTTAAACGGCGTAGGATCGCCGGCTTGCACGTGGGTGTAGATGTCGCCGTGGATATCGGCCAGCGCCGCCGGTAGCGCATTTGTACGTTCGTCAACCTGAGAGATGAACTGCTCGAAGGATGATATTTGCCCATTGCGTATCGCACCCACCAACGTCGCCAGGTCGTACAGACCGCTGCCCAGGATCAGGCAGATGTAGGCCAGGTAATCCTGGTTGTCGGTGGTGAAAGGGTGGAATTCCACCTGGTTGATCCGGTCGTATGCATCCCGGAAAGCCGCCTCGGAAAATGCCGCCCCGAGCAGGTCCGCGACAGTGTCGCGCACGGCCTGCACGCGCGCCTGATCGATCACGTGCGCGTTGCGGCCGCGCGCTCCCAACGCCGTCTTGTCCAGGTCTACGATAACGGCCGCCCTCTCGTCCACCGGCAGCCCTTGCGCGGCGCAATAGCGGTCGAAATCGTGCAGGGCAGCCCATCGGTTGGAAAGATAGAGCGGCTCGCCAGTCTCCGTGGAGACGACTTCCACGCTGGGAGGCTCGGTTGTTTCCGAGCCGATGAAGGCCAACCCCGGCCAGCCGCCCGCCTGGCAGATATTGGCGTAGGCCGTCCCGTCGTTCAGGCGCGTGTCGCCGACGAAGATGAGACGCTCGATGGCCGTCCCCGATTCGTACAGCGCCCGCGCCTTCCGCAGCATGTGAACGATGACCTGCGCATAGTCTGGCTCGCTCTTGCGCGGGATGCGGCCGGGCGGCAACCCGACCGTCGCGCGCAAGGCATCCAACGACGGCAAACGCGCGTCCATCGGCGCAAGATTGCGGTAAACAACCAGGTCGCCCAGGAACTCGCTCACTGTAGCGCGTCCGAAGGTTTTCATATTCATCTGCATAGCTCACTACACTGCTCGCTCCAGGCGAGGGCTCTGGATGCGATCACGTCGCTTCGTTCAGCAAGTCAAACGTCGTTCCCAGTACGATGCGGGCACAGGCTAACAGGTCGTCGATATTCACAAACTCGTCCGGCCGGTGACAAACGCGATAGTCGCCCGCACCGAAGTTCGTAGTGGGGATACCGGCGTCGTACACGAAGTTACGCATGTCACAACCGTAGGGTGGCCCCCAGACTTCTGGTTCCCGATTCCCCACATCCCTGATATTTCGCTTGAGGGTCTCGACGAGAGGGTGGTCGAGCGGCGTCTCCGTGGGTTCGTTCCAGGTCAGGTATTCCAACTTATAAGCAAACGCCGCCGCGCCGGCCATGACCCTATCGAGCACTTGCCCA
>JBHHUI010000300.1:0-4507 GCA_046753805.1 Anaerolineales bacterium | reverse complement strand
CGCGGCACATGATCAACGCCAGTGCATTCGCACAGATGAAGGAAGGCGCGCGCTTGATTTGCGCTGCGCGTGGCGGCGTCATCGATGAAGATGCTTTGCTGGCCGCGCTCGAATCCGGCAAAGTCGCCGGGGCCGCGCTGGACGTGTACGAAACTGAGCCGCCCGGCTCTGCGGCGCTTGTCCAACATCCGAATGTGGTTGCTACCCCGCACGTGGGCGCGCAGACGCGCGAAGCCCAAGATCGCGCCGGAGAAGACATCGCCGATGAAGTACTGGCCGCGCTGCGGGGAGATGAATTGCGGTGGCGGGTGGCGTGATCAGTGTGCGGTGTTCAGTTGTGCGTGACTAAAAAATGCACACTGAATACTGTTTACTGAGCATGGTTCACTGATTCCGGCGCCGACCCCACCACACGCTTGTCCGGCGGGCGCAGCCGGTTGCGCAGTAACCTCACCTGGCAGACTGCATCAATCGACCGATAAACAACCCAATTGAATAGCGGTGTGTGCTCGTGTGCAAAATGCTTGCGGTGGAAGACTTTCATTGCGTCGTAGAACGCACGGATCATCTGCTCCGGCGCTTTGCGGGTGGACGTGCCTTTCAGATGCTTCACCCGCACACGCGGGTAGTACACCACGCGATAACCGGCGGCCTTGATGCGCAGGTTCAGGTCGAGGTCTTCCCCGTACATGAAGAAGCCCTCATCCATTAGCCCGACTGCTTGCAGCGCATCCGCACGCATGATCTGGCACGCGCCCACGGTTGAATCGACGTCCGCTGTTTCGTCCTCGCCCACGAACGTCATGTTGTAGCGCCCGAAGCGCGGGCTACGCGGAAAGAGTTTCGACAGCCCTGCAAAGTGATATAACGACGTAAGAGGCGTGGGCGCGCCGCGCTTGCTGGCCCGGTCCAGCGATCCGTCGGCCAATACCAGCTTCGGGCCGAGCACGCCGATGTCCGGGTTGGCGTCCATGTACGCGAGCAAGTCGTGCAGGGCATCCGGCGGCGTCTCCGTGTCTGGGTTGAGGAGCATGACATAGCGGTATGGTGGGGCATCGGGGAATCCGGCCTGTTTCAGGCCCAGGTTGTTGCCGTAGGAGTAGCCCCCGTTGCGCTCGCTGTGAATCACCTCACACCACGGAAACGCCTCGCGAACGAACTCCGCCGTGCCGTCCGTCCCGCCATTGTCCACAACCCACACTCTGGCATCGAGTCCGTCGCAGGCGGCGCGCAGCGTGTTCAGGCAGGCGGGCAAGAACTCGCGGGAGTTGTGGGAGACGATGATGATGGCGAGGTCGTGCATGGTAATTGGCAATTACCAATACCCAATTACGCCCACAAGATATTCCAATAACTCCACAACCGTCGCCTGAATGTCTCGCCCGTGATGCGGCGGCGGAGCAGGCCATTGAGCGAGCGTAGTGTCCAGTAGGCGAGTCCGGGTGCGGTGATGGCTTTCAGGCCCAGGTAGCGCGGCCAGCCGTAGTTCTTGCGGTAGAAGTACGCCCGGCTGCGCGCAAATAGCACCGCGCTGCGTTCGGGGTCTTTGCTCGTCGTGTGCGCGCTGACGTGCATGATCGTCGCGTCCGGTGTGTACAGCAGCTGCCAGCCACGTTGCTTCACCTGGAAGCACCAGTCCGTTTCCTCGAAAAACAACCGGAAGTTCTCGTCCATACCGCCGGTCTGCTCGTACACCTCGCGCCGTAGGAAGACGGCCGCCCCCAGGATGTGATCGACCTCGCGCACATGCCCGTATTCTTCGGGCTGGTAGCGCCCGTTCTGCGGCGAGTCGAGCGGCGCGAGCTTTTCAAAGAAGCCGTAGAAGGCCTGGCGGAAGTCCGGGAAGCGGAAGGTGGAGTGCTGCAGCGTACCATCGGGGTTGACGACGCGCGGTGCGATCATGCCCGCCTGCGGGTGCGCGTCGGCGAACGCCACAAGCGACCGCAGCGCGCCGGGGCGCACCTCCGTGTCCGGGTTGAGCATGAAGAGGTAACGCCCGCGCGTTTTCCGGAAGCCCAGGTTGTTCCCGCGCGCAAAGCCGACATTGCCGTGCCCGGTGAGCAGTCGCGCCCACGGGAAGCGCTCGCGCACGAGTTCGGGCGTGCCGTCGGCGGACTCATTGTCCACCAGCAGCGTCTCGACCGCCACTGATTCGGCCTCGGCGGCAATCGACGCCAGACAGGCGCCGATCACGTCGGCGGAGTTATACGTGACGATGATGATGGAGACGTCAGGGGGGATGCCGTTAGCCCACTTCGTCCTGCGGCGCAACCTCTTCGCCCTGGCTGGTCAACAGCCCGACGCCGAAGGTCTCGGCGGCCTGCCGTGCGCTCAGGTCCGCGCGCATCCCGTAAGCGTAAACCAGGTAAGGTCCGGCAATGCCGGCCTCCTGCAATGATGTGCGGAATCCGGGCGAGCGCATGTGTTGGGCCCAGGCTTCCACGGCGCGCCAACCCAGGCGCACCTTGGCTTCCAGCACGGCCGAGAGTTGCCGGCCGGAGGCATCCTGGATGGGCAGCACCACATCCACGTCTCCGTTCAGGCGCAGATTGAACGACTCCCCCAGGGAGCGGAAGCCCTTCTTCTCCAGCACTACACGCAAGACATCGGCGCCTTCTTCTTCGACAGTCACGCCGATGCGGCTCTCCAGCCGACCGAGCTGCCCCTGGGTGCGCTTCTGGGCTTCTGCGAGTTCTTCGATGCGGGCTGCAGTGCGCTTCTGGGCCTCGGATAACTCTGCCACATTTTGTGACAGGTCTGCCACAGACTGTGACAAATCTGCCACGGTTTGCGCCAGTTGGCGCACGAACTCCGGCAGGGTGAGGATGTCCTCGGTCAGCACCAGGCGGCGCAGTTCGGCGCGCCATTCCGGGTTTTTTTCCAGCAGGACCACCAGGTCATGGAAGTCGGTAACCGTGAATGCCATCGCGCAACTCCGACTTGATTATAGCATGGCCCAACCGGCCGCCGCCGGAGACGCCTCCACACGCATTCCCCCGAATTGATCTACAGCGGCGTTTACCGGCGGGCGATTGCTCGGCGAGTATTTTCGCGACGATTTCTTTTAGAACGCCCTCGCGCCCTCGTTCTGCCGCCTCCGCGAATTCGTCTGCGGGGAGATGGGTTTCCAGTTCATGCAATAGTGACTCGGCCCGTTGTCGCGTAGACCGGTCTGCCGCAGGCTGGTGACAGACAAACGTCGCCGCTTCGACGGCGGGAGAGCTGTGCTATTCGTTCAGCAATTCCGCCACCGCCTCATCCAATTCTAGCTGTTGACCTCGCCGACATGCTTCCGTGTATTGATCCTTCGGCAACACCTGGGACAGTTCCTCAAGCACGCGCTCGGCTTTGTCGATGGTGTTTTGGTCCGAGGCGGGGTGTTCCTGCACAAACGTCAGCAGCTCCACGGCGCGCGCGGGCTGGCCCTCCAGGAGCAGCAGTTCGGCCGCGCCGGGCAGACTAGCCAGGGTGACGGGCGTGGATTGCGTCTCCTGCATCATGCGCAGCGCCTGACGGAAATACTCGCGCCCCTCGACCGCGTTTTCCAGCGCGACAGCGACGGTTCCCAGCGTCCCCAGCGCGTGCGCGGCTGCAAAGCGCAACCCGCCCTCGCGGCTGGCCTGTAACGCTTCGAGCAGCGGACGGCGCGCCTCGTCTGCGCGGCCCAGCTCCTTCAGCGTCTCACCAAGGTTGATCAACGCAATGGCGACGCCGCGCTTGTCGTCAAGGGCGCGCTGGTGTTCCACGCTGGCTTCAAATAATTCTCGCGCCTGCTCCAGCTTGCCCATTCCATATGCACTTACCCCCAGGTTCGACAGGACGGCGGCCATGTTCCACCGGTTGTCCAGCTCACGCGAGATGCGCAGGCTCTCCTGGTGCAAATTCCATGCCTCTTCCCGGTCGCCCATCGTTTCGCGCGTGGTGCCGAGGTTGCTCAAGGTGATGGCCTCGCCCAGCCGGTCGCCCGTTTCGCGGTACAGGGTCAGGCTTTCCTCCATAAGCGCCACGCCCCGCGCGTATTCGCCGCGTTCGGTTGCGATGCCGCTCAGTTTGCGCAGCGCAAAGGCCAACTCAGCGCGCTCGCCCCGCGCACGCATCTGCTCCTGCGCTTCGTGAAGCAGGGCCTGCGCGGCGTCGTATTGCGCGGCGCGCCACATGAGCGCGCCCGCGCGCGCGGCCACCCGCGCCTGGAGCAGCTGCAAGGGGTCGTCGGCTGCGGCCGGTTGGAGCGCCTCGGCTGCCGATCGGAACAGGTCGGCGCCTTCGTGGGCGCGACCCTGCATCTCGAAGAACAAGTACAGCGCCGCCAGAGCGTGG
Organism: Anaerolineales bacterium; assembly: GCA_046753805.1. Taxonomy (GTDB): domain Bacteria; phylum Chloroflexota; class Anaerolineae; order Anaerolineales; family JBHHUI01; genus JBHHUI01. The sequence goes on along the minus strand of JBHHUI010000300.1, from coordinate 190 downwards.
TCGAGGTCGGCCGCCTGTTTCCGGCGCGTGGCCCATTCCCATGCCGCGCGCACGTTGTCCAGTTCGTTGGCGATGGCGTCCAGCGCCGCCAGTTGCGCGCCGCCGCGCAGCGCGGATTCGTGCGCGCCCAATTGGCGCAGGTAGTAGCGGCTGTGTCGTTCTCGCACGTCATGCGGGGTGGAGGCGTCGG